>VGXH01000052.1 GCA_016873405.1 bacterium | reverse complement strand
TTTTGCAGCCCCAGCTTCTCGTCCAGCAGGATGCTGCCGCAGGGCTGCACCCCGAAGTCGCCCAGCACGCCCAGACCCAACTCGGCCAGGTTCGCGTAGGCGGGCTCGGCCGCCAGGTGCGCGGCTTCGCGGCGCGCGGCCGGGCCGTCGCTGACCACGCGCGCGCGGTTGCCCGCGACCGCGAACAGCACCACCTCGCCGTCGATCTCCACCGGCAGTTCGCCCTGCGAGCGGCTGGGGTCGCCGGCGCGTTCGCCCTCGTAGGGCACGATGTAGGCCTCGCCCGAGGGCAGGTTGCCGGCCACCCCGTTGCGCGGGAAGAGCCCGCCGGAGGCGTGGCCGGAGCGGTGGCGCAGGTCCAGTTCCAGGCGATGTTCGCGACCGGCCACCGCGAAGCGCAGGTCGGCCGCCTCGGCCGCGTCGAGCCAGGTCTTCAGCAGTTCGACCCGGCGGCTGATCTCCTGGTAGTCCAGGCGCAGCGCCGGGATCATGCCCGGCAGGAAGCCCGGCATCGTGGCGGCGCGGAAGCCGCCCGCGCGCGCAGCCACCTTCAGCGGCGCGGTGGCCGACAGCTCGGTCGGGGCCATGATGATCGTGTGGCCGGCCAGCACGTCGGGCAGGCCGGCAGCCGGCCACGCGGCCAGATCGTCCGCGTGCGCGGGCACCGCCAGGGCCGCCGGCCCGCGGGCGTCGTCGTGCAGGCAACAGGCGTCCGGCAGGTCGGCGTTGTTGCCGCCGGCGTTGCGGTACCAGGCCAGCGTCACCTTCGGCAGGCCCAGGCCGGCGCCGGCCGCGCGCAGCGCGTCGTACCAGCCGGCGGCCAGACGGCCGGCGCCGGCCGCGCGCAGCGCGTCGTACCAGCCGGCGGCCAGACGCCGGCGCTCGGCCCACGCGGCCGTGTCCGGCAGGCGCGCGTCCGGCAGGTCGACGATCAACGCCAGCCCCGTGTCGGCCGGCGTCGGCGAGAAGACCCGCCGGACCAGCTGCGTCAGTTCGGCGGGGGTGAGCGTCTCGTTCATGCCTGCGCCTTTCGTTTCTGGTTCACGCGCCGGTTATCGTATATCGTGCCCGCACCAGCACGCGCCGCCGCCGTTCCGGCGCCTCGGCGCCGCCGCCACCGACCGGGAGGCCCCCATGTCGCAGCCGCGTGAGACCAACCTCGCGCTTTTCATCGATTTCGACAACCTGGCGCTCGGGGCGCGCGACGCCCGCCAGCGGCTGGACATCCGGCTGCTCATCCAGCGCATTCTGGAAAAGGGCAAGATCATCGTCAAGCGCGCCTACGCCGACTGGCACCACCACAAGGAGCACATGTCGGCGCTGCACGAGGCGGCCATCGACCTGATCGAGGTGCCGGCGCCCCGCATCTCGGGCAAGAACAGCGCCGACATCCGCATGGTCGTCGACTGCATGGACCTGTGCTACGCCAAGGAGCACATCGACACCTTCGTGATCTGCTCCGGCGACTCTGACTTCTCGCCGCTGGTGTCGAAGCTGCGCGAGAACAACAAGCGCGTCATCGGCGTGGGCATGAAGAACAGCAGCAGCAACCTGCTGATCGGCAACTGCGACGAGTTCATCTTCTACGACGACATCTACCGGCAGAACCAGAAGCAGCCGGCCGTCAGCGATGCCGCGGTGCCGCTGGACAAGCGCCGGATGTTCGAGTTCCTGGTGCAGACCGTGCAGAGCCTGCTGCAGGAGAGCCGCGACGTGCTGTTCTCCTCGCTCATCAAGGACACGATGACGCGCAAGATGCCGCACTTCAGCGAGCGCGCGCTGGGCTACTCGACGTTCGGCGACGTGCTGGAGGAGGCGCGCAACCTGGGCCTGCTGAAGGTCGAGCGCGACGCGCGCTCGGGCGGCACCTGGGTGGTGCACGGGCTGGGCGCCGCGACGGGCAGCGGCATGCCGGCCGCCGTCCCGGCGTCCGCGGGAGCGTCGGCCGCGGCGGCCGACGGCCAGGCCGCAGCGACGAACGGCCAGGGCGCGCCGGCGAACGGGGCTTCCGGCGGCCGCTCGTCGCGCCGCCGGCGCCGTTCCGGGCGCGGCTCGCGCGTCGGGTCCGCGCAGCCGGGCGCCCCGGCCGGCGAGAGCCAGGCGCCTGCCGCGGCGGCTCCCGCCGAGGCCGCCCGGCCTGCCGCGGCGGCCGCAGCCGGTCCTTCCCCGGGCGGCGCGGAGTCGAAGCCGACCTCGCGCCGACGCGGCGGCTCGAGGACGTCCGCGGCGCCGAAGGCGGCGGGCGGCAGCGATGCCGCGCCCGCCGGAACGGCGGGCAAGCCGGCGAAGGAGACGCGCGGGCCCAGGCCAGCCAGGCAGCCGAAGGCGCCGGGTGGGACCGGGGGGCGCTCCCGCAAGGCCGCCTCACCCGCGGATGCGCCGGCGCCGGGCGCCGCGAAGGAGCCGAGGCGCAAGGCCACGCCCGCCAGGAAGGCGCCGGGCGGCGCCGGACGCGGCGGTTCGAAGAAGTCCTGACCCGGACGTCCGTCCGGACGGCGAAGACGCGCGGGATCCCGCCAGGCCGGCGGGATCCTGCGTTTTCGGCTCAATCGCGCCGGCGCCGCGTCGATAAAGCCGGCGGCAGCTCCCGCGGCGGGACGATTCCGGGAGCATGCGCTCGCGCGGAGCATTGGGAACGGGAGACGCGGACATGACCAAGAACATGGTGCACCTCGACGGCGTGATGAACCTGGCCGAGGCCATGGGCAACCTGGACGGCGATGCCGAGTTGCTGCAGGAGATCGTGACGATCTTCATGCAGACGGGCCCCGCGCAGCTGACGTCCCTGGCCGGCGCCATCGAGGCCGGCGCCGTCAGGGACGTGGCGATCCAGGCGGACGGGATGAAGGGGGGCGCCTCGAACTTCTGCGCGCGGAAATTCGTCGCTTCGGCGCTGAAGCTGGAACAGCTGGCCAAGGGCGGCACGCTGGAGGGGGCCGCGGGGCTGCTGGCCGCCATGCGGGAGGCCTTCGCGGAGCTGGAGGAACTGGTCGCCGTGATCAACTGGGACGACGTGGCCCAGAGCTGGTCGCGCTGAACCCCGCCCGCGGCTGAGCGGACACAGAGCGGCGGCTCGGACGAGCCGCCGCTCCTGTTGGGCGCCACGCGACCGGCGCGGTGGTGCTCAGTCGAGGCGGCGCCAGCCCGCCGGCAGTTCGTCCGGGTGCACGACCAGGCGCGGGCGGCCCGGTTCGCGGCCGAACGCCGCCAGCCAGGATGCCTCCAGATCGCCCAGTCCGGCCGCGTTCAGCCCCGCCGCGTTCAGCCAGGCGCGGTCACCGTCCACCGCGCGCGGACTCGCGCCCTCGTCCACCGAGCGCCCGTCCGCAGTCACCGTGCCCCGGGCGGCATCCGCCAGCAGGTCCAGCAGCGCGCCGGGCGCGCCCAGGCCGGCCAAGGCGCCCAGGCGCGGGCCCAGCTGCGGCAGCTTCACCAGGGGGCGCGGCGGGTACTCGAACACCTCCACCGCGTCGTCGGGACCGAGGCCGGCCAGGCGCCGCGCCTCGGCGATGGCGTCGGCCAGACCGCCGGCGCCGTCGCACAGCCCGCGAGCAATCGCGTCCTGCCCCATCCAGACGCGACCCTGCGCCACCGCCTCGACCGCGGCCGGCTCCAGCGAGCGGGCCTTGGCGACGCCAGACACGAACTGGTCGTACATGCCGCGAATCACCTGCTCGGTGCGCGCCAGCTCCTCGTCGTTCATCGGCCGGCGGGGCAGGCCGCCCAGCATGGGCACCCCGATCTGCGTGTAGAGGTCGGCGTGGCGACCCCGCTGCACCGACTCGGCGGTGATGCCGGCCTTGGCGGCCAGGCCGTCGTCCCACAGCCAGCCGCTGATGACGCCGATGGAGCCGGTGACGGTCAGCGGCGTCGTGAGGATGCGCGTCCCGTCCATGCTGATCCAGTAGCCGCCGCTGGCGGCGACATCGCCCTGGCTGACGACCACCGGCTTGCCGGCGGCCTTCAGCGCGCGCACCGCGTCGGCCACCAGGTCGCTGGGCAGCGGATCGCCACCCGGCGAGCCGGCGCGCAGCACCACGGCCTTGACCGAGGGGTCGCCCGCCAGCTTGCGGAGCCACGCGCTGGTGCGGCGCCCGTTGATGCCGCTGTCCATCGCGCAGTCGCCCACCAGGAAGACCACCGGGATGCGCGCCGCGGCGCCCCACCGCTCGTCCCAGTACTCGCGGCGCAGGGATTCGGGCCAGCGGCCCGGCCGCGCGCCGTCCTTGCGCAGCGATTCCAGCAACTGATCCCAGCGGCCCAGTTCATCGACCAGGCCGGCGGCCAGCGCTTCCGGCGCCGTCAGGAACCCGAGGCTGTCGACCACGGCGTCGATCGCCGCCGGCGAACGGCCGCGTCCGGCGGCGATGCCGTCGCGCCAGGTCTCGTAGGCCACGTCGACGATGCGCTGCCGCTGCTCGCGGTCGGCCTCGCTCATCGCGTCGCGGCTGAGCGTCTCGGCCGCGCTCTTGTACGCGAAGTAGCGATGCTCCTGGAAGCCCAGCCCGAGCTTGTCCAGCGTCCCTTTCAGGTAGCTGCGCGTGAGCGCCAGGCCGGGCAGCGTCAGGTTTCCCTGCGGGTCCAGCCTGACGCGGTCGGCCGCCGTGGCCAGGTAGAGGGTGGCCAGCCCCGCGCGGTCCAGGTAGACCACCACGCGCTTGCCCGCGTCGCGCAACGCCTGCAGCTGCTGCCGCATCTCCCACAGCAGCGACGGCCGGCCGCTGAAGCCGGCCAGGTTCAGCGCCAGGATGTCCAGCCGCGGGTCGTCCCGCACCGCCTCGAGCTGCGCCAGCAGGTCGAGCCAGGCTACGCGGTCGTCGTCCAGCCAGCGGTACTTCTGGTAGGTGAGCGCGCGCTTCTGCAGGTCCAGGGCCACGTAGGTGTCGCCGCGGTCGAACAGCGGCGGCGCGTCGCGGCCGGCGAACGGCGGGGCCGAGCGCGCCAGCCAGCTCGTCAGCACCTCGTTGCCGTCCGGGTCGAAGAGCCGCTGCGCCGCGAGATGGCCCGTGCGCCCGCTGAAGCCGACCAGCACGGCAACGTCCGGATCGTCGCCGCCGGCGTGCTCGCGCGCGCGCACGCCCAGGTGCAGTCCGCGCAGCGGCCGCAACTCCAGTCCGGCGCCCCAGCGCCCGCTGCCGAAGCTCACGCCGTCGTCCACCGTGAAGTCGCCGAACAGCGTCAGCCACGGGGCGCCGAGGGGGCGCAGGCCCAGGTCGAAGATGTTCTGCGCGGCGTCGGCCTCGAGGCTCTGGGCGCGGCTGGCGCCCCAGGTCAGCCAGCGCGCGGGGCGGCTGACCATGCCCAGGACCAGCGCGCGGTCGCGCAGTTCCCGAGCGGGCGCCCCGCCGGACCAACGATAGGCCAGGCCCGCGGCGCCGGCGCGCGTACCGCCGGCCAGGCCCACCTGCCAGTCGTTGACCGTCGCCCGCTCACCCTGCCAGTCGACGAGCGAGCGGTTGAACGCCAGATTGAGCGTACGCCCGGCCGCGAAGCCGAAACGGTCGTGCGAGAGGCGGCCCCCGCGGTCGTCGAGCCACAGGTCGGTGCCGGCGCGGTCGGTGAGCGCGAACACCCCCGGGTTGAACAGGCCGCCGACGGGGCCGGCCGTCACCGAGGGCGACTGCGGCAGGAACCAACTGCCGGTGTGGTAGTCCAGCAGGAGCGGCGGGGCGGCGGTCGCCGGCGCGCAGGGGGCCAGCGCGAGGCCCGCGACCAGGGTCAGGAGCAGCGGCAGTGCGGACGAACGTGGCATCGCGGCCTCCAGGTTCGGTTCAGCTGGTCGGTTCATTCCTGCCGCGCGGCGGCGCGCCGGCCCAGGCCGGCCAGGTCGGGGCAGGCATCGTAGAGCAGGGTCACGCCGGCCAGCTCCGCCTGCGCCGCGTCGCGCGTGAGCAGCCAGGCGCGCGTGACCGCCAGCGGACGGGCCAGCCCGGCCTGCAGCAGGGCGCGGTCGATGTCGGCCTCCGGGCCCGCCAGCGCCGCGTCCTGCAGCCAGGCGGCGCGTCCGAGCAGCGCGGCCATCTGCAGGCAGCCGTCGGCGTACGACTCGGGAATGGGCACCACCAGGGCGCAGGCCTCGCCCCGTTGCAGCGCGGCCGCCGCCGCGGCCGGCGTCAGCGGCGCCGCGCGGGCCTCGCCGCCGGCCAACTGCGCCAGGCGCGCGGCCAGCTCGCGCGCGGCCGGATCATCCTGCGGGTAGGCGATCGTCGCCGGCGAGGCGGCGATCGTCGCCGCCAGCGCGTCGCCGAATCCTCCGCGCGCCGCGGCCACCGGACCGCTCAGCTGCGGGCAGCGCTGCGTCGCCGCTTCCGGCAGCGTGAGGGCGCCCCAGCGCCGGGCCGAGACCGCCGTCACGTCGCGCTCGGGAACCAGTCCGTCCGCGGCCGCGAGCCAGGCGGCTGCCCTCTCGCGCGCCAGGTCGGGCGGGCAGACCAAGAGGTGAGTCCGGTCCCAGGGCAGGGCGCGCGCGCGCCACTCGGGGCGTTCGAGGAAGCCGCGCACCGCCGCCAGGTCGCGCGTCCAGACCAGGTCCGGCGGCGGGTCCGCCGCCGCCAGTTCGCCCGCTGGGCGCCCCGGCGACACCCGGAACGAGAGCGCGGCCCAGGCCGGCGCGCTCGGATGGTCGGGGTTGGGACGGCAGCGCAGCAGGGGGCGCGGCTCGCCGTCGGCCGCGGTCAGGCGGCACGGTCCGCTGCCCAGCGGCCAGATCCAGCCCGGGCGCCTGACCGCCACCGCGGTGGCCGGATGCGCCAGCAGCAGCGGGAAGCGCCGCTGCGGCTCCGGCAGGCGCACGGCCAGGCGACGGGCGTCGAGCACCGACACCGAGCCGGTGCGCGGGTCGAACCAGTTCCAGGGCGAGGCCCCGTCGTCCACGGGCGCGGCGCGGTTCTCCTGCCACGAGCGCCAGACGTCCAGCGCGGTCAACCGCTCGCCGTCCCAGGCGCGGGCTCCGTCGCGGAGCGTGAAGATCCACACCGTGCTGTCGGCGCCGCAGGACCAGTGCGCGGCCAGGCCGGGGGCTGGCGCGCCGTCGCAGCCCGCGCGGACGAGCGTCTCGTAGAGCTGGGCGAAGACGACACGTTCGGCGCGGTTGCGCGGCACCGGCGCCAGCCGCGGCCGCACGCTGTCCAGGACGGCGAAGACGAACTCGCCGCCCGCCGCGACCGGCCCGGCAGGCAGGTCGCAGTCGGCGCGGGTCGGGCCGCCGAGGTTCTGTTCCTGCGGCCAGGCCGCCGCCACCGGCGACGGCGACCGGTCCCCGACGACCCCGGGGCGCGCGGGGCCGCCGGCGCCTCCCGCGCAGCCGGCGGCTGCCAGAAGCGCCGCCAGCAGAGCCGGGCGCGCCGCATCGGCCCGCCGGCGCGGTTCGGGACGGCAAGAGGCTTGTCGGCAGGGCTGTCGGCGCACGCGCGTCCTCCGCGGGCCGCCGGCCCGCGCGAACGACAATGGACCGCGGGGACGGGCCTGACAACCGCAATTCGCAACCGCAATTCGCGCTGGCCAACCGGGCTTCCATGAGCTAATTAGGAGGCCGAAGGAGCAACCGCCTCGCAGACCGGAGACCCGCCAGATGAGCCGTCACCGCGACAAGCGCGCCGCCTTCGTTCTGGCCCTGCTGCTGGTCCTGGTCTTCGTGTTCGGCCAGGCGCGGCGCGCCGATGCCGACCGCCATGCGAACGGCGGCGCGGCGGCTTCGGCCGCGTTCGTTGCCGAGGGCGCGCCCACCGTCCTCCATGACTGAGCCGGCGGTCGTCTTCGAACCTCCCGTGCCCGTCGCGCGCCGCGCCAGCCTGTGGCTGATCGCCGCGGCCATGGCCCTGGTCATCGGCCTGAAATCGCATCCGGCGCCGCTGCCGGGCGTGCCTTGGCGGTTGCCCGGGTGGCTGGCCCTGGCCGGGGGCGTGGGACTGGCCTGGTGGCGCGAGCCCAACTCGCGCTGGGCGCGCACGACGATCCTGCTGGCCTGGACCGTGGCCATCCTCTTCTTCACCCACATCGACGGCGACACCTCCGACGCGCACGTCCTGGAACTGGTGCTGATGCTGGGCGTCGGCATCCTGCTGCTGCCGGCGATGGCCGCCCGCTACTGGCTGCGCGAGCCGCTGGACTACCGCTGGCTGAACGGCCGCTGGTCGCCGCGCATGTGGCTGTGGCTGCCGGGGGGGTTCGCGCTGGCGTTCGGCTTCCTGTGGCTCTACTTCAACGTCCTGACCCCGACCCTGCACCACAGCTGGCCGCTGCCGCTGGAGGGCGAGCGCAGCGAGGCCCTGTGGCGCCTGTTCTGGGGCTGCAACTTCGTCGGCGTCTGGGACGAGCTCGCGTTCATCAACTTCGTGTTCGTGCTGCTGTCGCGCTGCTTCGGCTTCCGCGAGGCGAACCTGGCGCAGGCCGTCTTCTTCGCCTCGTTCCTGCACGAGATGGCGTTCGTCGGCTGGGGACCGCCGGTCATCTTCACCTTCGCGCTGGTCCAGGGCCTGACCTACCGGCGCACCGGCTCCCTGCTGTACATCGTGGCGCTGCACCTGCTGGTGGACACGGTGCTGTTCTACATGATCGCCAACCGCTGGTACCCGGGCTGGGGGTGGCATCCCTGAGCCGGCAGCGGCCGAAATTGGGGATTTCCTTATTTCTGTTCGAATTAAGCCAAAATCGGACATTGCAAAATGCAACGGTCGATATTTGAGCTGTTATTTTCCTTATTTGATCTAAATATTAGCTTAACTTTGTCGATGATAGCTGTTATCATGTATCCCGATCCGGCCGGACCGGTCCCCTTTCCCAGACCCGGAGGAGTCCTGACCATGGACGTGTCCAAGACGGCGTTGCGCGAGTTCCTGGAGATCCCCTACGAGAAGCTCGAGGAACTGAATCTGCAGTCCAAGGCGTGGCAGGAGCAGTGGATCCCCATGGAGAAGGCCGAGGCCGAGCGCCGGGCCTATCTGGAGAAGGAAAAGCGCATCAAGGCCGTGACCGTGGTCTTCAGCGACCTCCCC
>VGXH01000051.1 GCA_016873405.1 bacterium | reverse complement strand
ATTTACCGGAGATGAACTTCGGGCAGTTGGCCCGCTACCTGACCAGCGAGTACCCGCAGTTCAAGTTCGAGACCCACTACAAGGTCAAGGGCAAGCCCTACTTCGCGCCGGAGATGAAGGCGCACTTCCGCAAGATCCTGGAGGAGATGGCATGAGCGATCTTCAGCAACTGAAGGCCAAGGACTTCAAGTCCGACCAGGAGATCCGCTGGTGCCCGGGCTGCGGCGACTATTCGATCATCGCCTGCGTCCAGAACGTGCTGGCCGACAGCGGCATCGCGCGCGAGAACGTGGTCATGGTCTCGGGCATCGGCTGTTCCAGCCGCTTTCCGTACTACATGGAGACCTACGGCTTCCACGGGATCCACGGTCGCGCCAACGCGATCGCCACGGGCGTCAACGTCGCGAATCCCGACCTGCAGGTCTGGGTCATCACCGGCGACGGCGACGGCCTGTCCATCGGCGGCAACCACATGATCCATTCGCTGCGCCGCAACACGAACCTCAAGATCATCGTCTTCAACAACGAGATCTACGGCTTGACCAAGGGGCAGTACTCGCCCACCTCGCCGCAGGGTCTGCAAACCAAGACGTCGCCGTTCGGCTCGGTCGACGCGCCCTTCAACCCGCTGATGCTGGCCCTCGGCTCCGGGGCGACGTTCGTTGCGCGCACGCTCGACACCCAGCCGAAGCACATGAAGGAAGTGCTCGCCGCCGCCGCCGCGCACAAGGGCTCGGCCTTCGTCGAGGTCTGGCAGAACTGCGTGATCTTCAACGACGGCGCTTTCAAGGCCTGGACCGACAAGACCACGCGCGACGAGCAGACGATCATGCTGGAGGCCGGCCAGCCGATGGTCTTCGGCAAGGATCACGACAAGGGACTGCAGATCGACGGGTTCTCGCTGAAGGTGGTTCCGGCGGCCGAGGCCTCGGCCTGGGATCCGACCACGGATTCCGCGGGACCTGCGTTCGTGATGACCCAGTTGGACGGCGACCCGGCGATGCCGCGCCCGTTCGGCGTGTTCCGCTCGGTGCGGCGCCCGACGCTGGACGAGCTGGTGCACGAGCAGATGGCCGCGGTGACCCGCAAGCACGGCCCCGGCACGCTGAAGGACTTGCTCTACACCCCGGACTGCTGGACGGTCGCGTAGCCTCTGCGGTTTCCGTTCCGGGCGCCGTCCCCCTGTCGGGGACGGCGCCCTCGTGTCCGCTCGGCAACGCCGGCCAAGGCCGCCGTTGCCGGGGACCGGGCGCGGGGTTATGCTTGCCCGGGGCGCGATCTGCCCGGCTGCCGCCGGGCCAACCGGCGGAGGATCATGAGACTGGGCGACTGGCGGTTCCGGGCCTTCCACGACGGCCGCTTCAAGCTGGACGGCGGCGCCATGTTCGGCGTCGTTCCCAAGGTGTTCTGGGAGAAGGAGCACGCGGCCGACGCGGACAACCGCATCGAACTCGACTTGCGCTGTCTGCTGGCGGAAGCCGGCGACCGGCGCGTGCTGGTCGATGTCGGGATCGGGGACCGCTGGAGCGACAAACAGATGGGGATCTATGCCATCGAACGGCGCCCCCGCCAACTCACGGCTGAACTGGCCGAGGCCGGGATCACGCGTGAGTCGATCACGGACGTCGTGCTGACGCACCTGCACTTCGACCACGCCGGCGGCGCCCTGCGCGACGGCGAGGACGGCCCCGAGCCCGCGTTCCCCAACGCGCGCCACTGGGTCCAGAAGCGGCACTGGGACTGGGCCCACGATCCCAGCGAGCGCGACCGCGCCAGCTTCCGCCGCGAGGACTTCGACCGGCTCGAGGCGCGCGCGCAGCTGCAACTGGTCGACGGCGCCGCCGAGATCATCCCCGGCGTCCGCGTAACGCCGGTCAACGGGCACACGACCGGTCAGCAGATCGTGGAATTCCACACCGGGCAGGGCGTCGTGGCCTACGTCGGCGACCTCATCCCGTTCCGCAGCCAGCTGCACGTGCCCTGGATCATGGGCTTCGACCTCAATCCGCTGTTGACGGTGGCGGAGAAGAAGAAGTTCCTGACGCGCGCGGTCGAGGACGGCTACATCCTCGTCTTCGAGCACGACCCGCGCTTCGAGGCCGCCACCGTCCGTTTCGTCGACGGCCGCTTCCAGCCCGACCAGAACTTCACGCTGGCCGCCGGACGGCCGGCGCCGGGGGCGGCGACATGAGCACGACGCCGCGCGACGACGCGGCCCCGTCGCCGCCGGCGGCCGCGCGGGCGCCGCGCGTGGCGCCCGGCCGCAAGCCGGACTGGCTGCGCATGGCGCGTCAGGGCGGGGCCGAGTACAACGATCTCAAGCGCCTCCTGCGCTCCTCGCGCCTCAACACCGTCTGCGAGAGCGCCAACTGCCCCAATCGCGGGGAGTGCTTCGGCAGCCGCACGGCGACCTTCATGCTGCTCGGCGAGGTCTGTACGCGTCGCTGCACGTTCTGCAACATCCCCGGCGGCCGCGTCGCGGCGGTGGACGCGGACGAGCCGCGGCGCGTGGCCGAGGCGGTCCGCGAGCTGGGCCTCAGGTTCGCCGTGGTCACCTCGGTCAACCGCGACGACCTGCCCGACGGCGGCGCCGCCCACTTCGCCGCGACGATCCGCGCGATCAGGCGCACGGTGCCGGGCTGCGGCGTCGAGGTGCTTATCCCCGACTTCCGGGGCGACCGGCCGGCGCTGGAGACGGTGCTCGAAGCGCGGCCCGAGGTCCTCAACCACAACCTCGAAACGGTGCCGCGGCTGTACCCGGCGCTGCGGCCGCAGGCCGCCTACCTCCGGTCGCTGCAGCTGCTCGGCCGGGCACGACAATGGGCGGATCGTCTCGGCGCCGCGGTGCGCGTCAAGACAGGCATCATGGTCGGGGTCGGCGAGACCTGCGACGAGGTGCTGGACCTCATGCGCGATGCCGTGGCGCACGGCGTCCAGGTGCTGACGATCGGCCAGTACCTGCAACCGACCGTGGCGCACCACCCGGTGGCGCGCTGGGTCCCGCCCGACGAGTTCACCCGCTACGCCGAGGCGGGGCGCGCCTTCGGCCTGGAATGGGTGGAGGCGGGACCGCTGGTGCGCTCCAGCTACCACGCGCGCGAGCAGGCCCAGGGCGACGGCGACCGCCGCGAACAGCCGGGCGCCGCGGGCGCCGGCGGCGGATGACCGCCGGCCGTCGCTGGCTGCTGCGGGCCGCGCTGGCCTACGCGGCGATCCTGCTGGCGGTCGTGGCGGGCCTGGCCCACCTGCACGAAAGCTCCCGACGCCTGCTGGACGAGTCGATGGGCCAGCGGTTGCTGGGTCTGGCCCGCGGGGTGGCGGCGCTCTGCGACGGCGAAGCCGTCGCGCTGGCCACGCTCGAAGGCACCGGCGGCGGGATCTACCTGCAGGAACTCGCCGCCATCTGCGCCGCGCTGGTGGACGCCGAATCGCTGGCCGAGATCACGCTGACGGACAGCGACACGGGCGTGGTGCTGATGTCCACCTCGCCGGCCTTGCGCGCGGGCGAGGTGGACGCCTTCCTGGAACTGGACCCGGCGGCGGTGGCCGCCGCCCGGGGCGGACTGGCGGCCGCGGGTCCGCTCTACCGCGGCCCCGGCGGGGGCGCCTTCCAGAAGTCGGCTCACGCGCCGGTCTTCAACTACTCGAGCGAAGGCGCCTATCAGGTCGGCGTGCTGACCGTCAGCGGCAGCCCGGACTTCTTCGTGGCGCTCGAACGCCTGCGGCGGGCGGCCTGGCTGACGGTGGCGGTCGTCGTGGTCGTGCTGGCCGTGCTCGGCGTGGCGCTGCAGCGGATCGTGACGGCCCTCGACCGCGCGCGCGAGGCCGCGCTGCGGCAGGAGAATCTGGCGGCCGTCGGCCGGATGACGGCCGGCATCGCGCACGAGATCCGCAACCCCCTGGGCATCATCCGCGGCGCGGGCCAGCATCTGGAGCGCGTGCTGGACGGGGCCGGGATCACCGACGAGGTGGCCGCGTTCATCCCCGAGGAGGTCGATCGCCTCGACCGCATCCTCAGCGGCTACCTCGCGCTCGGGACCGGGCAGCACGGGCCGGTCGAGGAGTTCGACCTGGTGGCGTGCCTGCGGCGCGGCGCCCGTCTGCTGGCGGCGGAACTGGCGCAGGTCGGCGTGACGGTCGACGGCCCCGACCAGGCGCCGCCGCTGCTCGTCAGCGGTGATCCCCGGCGCCTGCAGCAGGTGCTGCTGAACCTGCTGCTGAACGCCCGCGACGCCATGCCCGGCGGCGGCCGCGTGGCGGTCGCCGTCGCGGCGGCGCCAGAAGACGCGCAGGTGACGGTGACCGTGACCGACGAGGGCGCCGGCCTCGGCGGCAATGACCCGGCGCGGTTGTTCGAACCGTTCCGGACCACCAAGGAGAAAGGCAGCGGTCTGGGCCTGGCCATTTCCCGCCGCATCGTGGAGGATATGGGCGGCAGCCTGGACCTGCGCGAGCGCCGGGACAGGCGGGGCGCCGAGGCGATCGTGACGCTGCCGCTGGGCGGGGCGCAGAAGGGATGACGCCGTGGCCAGGGTGCTGATCGTCGACGACGAGCCCAAACTCGTGACCCTGCTGAAGTCCGCGCTCGCGCACCGCGGGCACGAGGTGACCGGCGCCGCGGGCGGGGCCGAGGCGCTGTCCCTGGTGACGGACGGCCGCTTCGACGTGGTGCTGACCGACCTGCGCATGGAGCCCGTCGACGGCATGGCGGTCCTGGCCGGGGTCCGCGAGCACTGCCCGGACACCGCAGTCATCATCCTGACCGCCTACCCGGAAGTGAAGGGCGCGGTCGAAGCCCTCCAGCGCGGCGCCCACCACTACCTGACCAAGCCGTTCAACTTCCAGGAAGTGGTGCACGCCGTGGAGACGGCCGCCGCGACGGTGGCGCTCGCGCGTGAGAACCGCGCGCTCCAACGCACCATCGCCCATCTGGGCGGCGGACCGGAGATCATCGGCACGGCGTCCGCCACCGTCGAACTGCGACGCCTCGTGGCCCAGGTCGCGCCGGCGGACGCCACCGTGCTCATCCGCGGCGAGAGCGGGACGGGCAAGGAGGTGGCGGCGCGCGCCCTGCACGCCGCGAGCGCGCGCGCGGGCGGACCGTTCATCGCCGTCAACTGCGCCGCGATCGCCGAGTCGCTGCTCGAGAGCGAATTGTTCGGCTACCGCAAGGGAGCGTTCACCGGCGCCGAAGCGGACCGCGAGGGGCTGTTCGAGGCCGCGCGCGGCGGAACGCTGCTGCTCGACGAGATCGGCGAGGCCGGCGCGGCCGTGCAGGCCAAGCTGCTGAGGGTCCTCGAGGAACGCAAGATCAACCGCGTCGGCGACCCGTGCGAGCGGCAGGTGGACGTCCGCGTCCTGGCGGCGACGAACCGGCCGCTGGAGGCGGCGATCCGTGCCGGCACCTTCCGCGAGGATCTCTACTACCGCCTGCTGGTCTTCCCCCTCGACGTGCCGCCGTTGCGCGAGCGGCTGGACGACATCCCGCTGCTGGCTTCCCACTTCCTGGCGCGCCTCGGCCGACGGGAATCGGCGCTGCCGGCGGCCACGCTGCCGCGCCTGCGGGCCCACGCCTGGCCCGGCAATGTCAGGGAACTGCGCAACCTGGTCGAGCGGGCGCACATCCTGGCGGGCGGCGGGCCGCTCGGCGACGAGCACGTGAGGCTGGACGTGGGCTCGGGTTCGCGCGAGGCGCCGCCCGCGCTGCCGGCGGATCTCGATCTCGACCGCAACGCGCGCGCGCTGATCGGCGAAGCGCTCAGGCGGGCCGGCGGCAGCAAGACGGCGGCCGCCGCGCTGCTGGGCATCACGCGCCGGGCGATGTACTCGCGCATGAAGATGCTGGGTATGGACGATGGCGCGGATCGGTAGCCCCCCGACCCCGGACCCCGGCGCGGCGTCCCTGGGCGCGCGCGCGCGTACCATGGGGAACGCCTGGCGGCGCGCCCACCCACGCGACCTCCCGGCGATCCCAATAACTGACTACGGTGCAACAACCTATGGAACACCTCGGCGCCGCTCGCCTGGCACGGTCCGTGCTGCGCCGGCCGGGGAAGGGCGTGGCGGGCAGCGGGCACGGCGATCGGGGCGGGACATGGACAACAGGCGCGACAGGAGAGACAGGCGGCCGGCGGCGGCGCTGTTGGCGGCGCTCGGCGTGGCCGCCGCCCTGGTGTCGCTGGCGGGCGGCTCCACGGCCGCCCGCGCGCAGGTCGGCGAGGAACTGCGCGCCTACCTGGACCGCACCGACGAACTGCTGGACTGGGCCGCGGACCAGGTGGGTGCCAGCGGCAGCGAGCGAGCCCGCGGCATCCTCGAGCAGGCGCGGCATCTGCAGGCCCGCAGCCGGGACCTGCTGGCGCGCCAGCGTCCGCTCGAGGCGTTCACGCTGGCGCGTCGGGCGCGCGATGCCGTGTGGCACGCGGTGCGCATCTCGCGCGAGGCGGCGGGTCTGGAGGAGCGCGTCCGGGTGCGGAGCGAACGCTTCGCCGACCAGCACGCGCAACTGCTCGAACGCGCCCGCGAGAACGGCGCCCCGCGGGCCGTCGAGATCCTCGAACGGGCGCGCGAGCAGGCGCAGCGCGCCGCCGAACGCGTCGCGCAGGGCGACCTGCAACTGGCTTGGCGGCTCCTCGAGCAGGCGGAGGATCTGCTGCGCCTGGCGGCGCGCCAACTGGCTGAAGGAGCCGGGCCGGAACGTGTCGCCCGCGAACTGGAAAGGACGCGGGGCCTCGTCGAGGAAGTGGGCGCGCGGTTCGAGGGCGCGGCCGTCCCGGCCGAGGCGTTGTCCGTGCTGGCGGATGCCCGCGACGCGCTGGCGCGGGCGGAAGCGGCCGCCGCCGACGAGCCGGGAGTGGCGCTGCAGCTTTCCGGACTGGCCCGTCGGTTGGCGCAACGGGCCCTGGCCCTGGCCGGGGCCGACTCCGGGGCCGACGCAGTGACGCGCCTGCTCGAGCGGTTCGACGCCCGCGCGGCGGAGCTGGCCCCGCGCCTGCGCGAGTCGGCTCCCGAACCGGCGCAGAGAGCCTTCGCGCGCGCCCGCGAGGAGCGCGAGGAGGCGGCCCGCGCGCTGGCCGACGGCCGCTTGGATCGCGCCCTGCGCCGAGCGCGCTCGGCCCATGACCTGCTCGAGCAGGCCGCGCGGGGGCTGCGGTAGGACATGACGTGGCGCCTGCCCGCGGCCCTGCTGCTGTTCGTCGGCGCCGCGCTGCCTGCCGCGCGCGCGGCGGCAGGCGAGCGGGCCGTCTGGGGCGTCGACGCCGCGGTCGGCTACGACAGCTTCACCCACGCCTACTCCCTGGCGACGACCGACACGAGCGAGACGGTCAGCGAGTCGCGAGCCGTGCTCGGTTGGGAAGGTCGCTCGGCCGCCGGCGGCCGCACCAGCTGGCGGCTGCGGTTGGAAGGCTCGGTCGGCACCGACCTGTGGCGGGAGAACCTCGAAGCCGACTGGCGGCGCCGCGACGCGCGGGGAATCGAACGCGCGCGGTTCGGCGCCAGGCTGGCCGGACGGCAGTACCGCCCGGGGACGGACTATTCCCTGGCGAGCGACCAGGGGGAAGGGCGGCTGGACGCCGCGTTCGTACCCTGGGCGGGAGCCGGCTGCGAGGGCCAGATGCTCGGCTGGATCGCGGCCACGCGGTACGCGACGCCGTCGCCGCTGGAGCAGGATCAGGCGGAGGCGGGCCTGGGCGTGGCCGTGCGCTCGCGCGGCGCGACCGCAGGCGCCTGGCGCCTGGCGCTGAAGCACGCGGCGCGCAGCTACCCCGACTCCTCGGTCATCGATCGCCGGACCTGGAGCCTCGAACTCGACTGGTCCGGTCGGCTCGGCGCCGACGGGCTGGCCCGACTCTACGGGCGCAGTGAGCGGCGGCTCGCGCGCGAGCCGGCGGTGCGCCCCGACGCCTGGCTGCACTGGCTGCAGGCGGCCGGCGAGGTCCCTGCGCCCGGCGGCGACCTCCTGGTCGAGGTGGAGGCCGAGGGCTGGCGCTACGGAGCGCCGAGCGAGATCTGGGCGGACAGCTGGCGCGCGGCCGGGTTCTGTGGGCTGCGCCGCGGGGACGTGCTGGCCGGCCAGTGGCGCCTGGGCCTGGCCGGCGAGGCGTTCGAGTCCGCGCGGGGATCCGAGTCCTACGTCCAGGCCGGCGTGCGCGGCGGCTTCGAGGCGTACGGTTCGGAGCTGTCCGGCTCCCTCGTCCTCGAGCACGGACGCCGCGGCTACGGGCCGGCGGACGCCGACGAGTCGCTGCCGGCCTGGACGGACTTCACCTACTGGCGCCTGTGGCTGCTGGCCGATTGGCGCCTGTCCGGCACGCTGACGCTCTCGGCGCTGGGCAACTGGGAACCCGAGCGCCACGCCGAATCCCGGGACGACGTCTCGCTGGGGTTCGCGAGCGTGAGCCTGTCCTGGCGTCGCTGACTCGACCCCGCCGGCTCGACCCCGCCGGCTCGACCCCGCCGACTCGGCCCGGCCTTTCCCCGGCGGCCCGCCGCTGCTATCATGCCCGCGCCCGGCGTTGCCCGCGACCCGACCGGAGTTGAACCGCCTTGCCCGTGCTGTGCTTCGTGCGCGAGACCCTGCTGGACCCCCGTTCACCCGCCTGCTGGTGGCGGCACCCGCTGATGGCCTTGCGCGTCGTGGCCGGAGCGGCCGAGAACGCGCTGCTGCCCGTCGTGGACGGCCTGCCCGGCGGCCGGCGTCACGAGTGCCCGGTCTGCGGCTGGCGCGGACGACGCTTCCGCAACTTCCTGTCCGGCGACGAGGTGATCCGCCACTGCATCTGCCCCGGCTGCGGCGCGTTCGACCGGCAGCGGCTGCTCGTACTGGGCGTCCGCGAGGAACTGCGCGCGCGCGGCCGCTCGCCGGACGTCATCGTGGGCTTCTCGCTTTCACCGGCGCTGAGGTTCCTGCTCGAACACGAGGGATTGGCCCGCTGCTTCCGCTGCGACGTCGATGCTGCCGATCCGCGTTTCGCCCCCGATTTTGCCGCGGACCTGCGGCG
>VGXH01000050.1 GCA_016873405.1 bacterium | reverse complement strand
TTTTGGAGCTCAGCCGTGAGCCGTTCAGCCTGCGCGACTGCCTCGACTCCGCCGCGCAGACCCTGAGCTTCCGCGCGCACCAGAAGGGCCTTGAACTGGCCTGCGACGTGCAGGTGGACGTGCCGGACCGGCTGGTCGGCGACCCGCTCCGTCTGCGGCAGATCCTGATCAATCTGGCCGGCAACGCCATCAAGTTCACCGACCACGGCGAGGTCGTGGTCGGGGCCCGGCTCCTGGCCTGGGATGCGAAGACGATCGAGATCGGCTTCGACGTCAAGGACACCGGCATCGGCATCCCCCGCGACAAGGTCGACTCCATCTTCGAGCACTTCACCCAGGCCGACACCTCGTCGACCCGCGCCCATGGGGGGACCGGCCTGGGCCTGACGATCTCGCAGCGACTGGCGACGATGATGGGCGGCCGCATCTGGGTGGAGAGCGAAGTCGGCCGCGGCAGCACCTTCCATTTCACGGCGCGCTTCGCCTGCGGCGCCGAAAGCGGCGCTTCTTCCGACGCGGCGCTGCCGCCCGTGTGTGCGGGGGCGCGCGTGCTCGTCGTCGACGACAACGCCACGAACCGTCGCATCCTGCAGCACCAGATCGGGCACTGGGGACTGAGGTGCGTGACGGTCGACGGCGGCCAGGCGGCGCTGGCCGAACTGCTGCGGGCCGCCGCCGTCGCCGAACCCTACAAGCTGGTGGTGCTGGACGGGCAGATGCCCGGCATGGACGGGATCGCGACGGCCGAATCGATCCGCGCCAGCCGGGAACTGGCGGGCATCGAGATCGTCATGCTCTCCTCGGGAAGCACGGCCGACGACAGCGGCCGGTGCGGGGAGCTGCGGATCGCGGCCACGATGACGAAGCCCGTGAAGCGGTCCGACCTGATCGAGCGCCTGAGCAGGATTCTGGGCGCTGCCGCGGCGGCGCGGCCGGCGCCCGCGCCGGCCGCAGCGGCGCCGGTCCTGCCCCTGGACGTCCTGCTGGTGGATGACAACGACTTCAACCGCGTCCTGGCCCAGAGGCTGCTCGAGAAGTGGCAGCACCGCGTCGTGACCGCGGCGGACGGACTGCAGGCGCTCGCGGCGCTGGCCGAGCGGTCGTTCGACGTCGTGCTCATGGACGTGCAGATGCCGCGCATGGACGGCTTCCAGGCCACGCAGGAGATCAGGCGGTGCGAAGCCCTCAGCGGCGGTCATGTCCCGATCATCGCCCTGACGGCGCACGCCATGAGCGGGGATCGCGAACGCTGCCTGGCGGCGGGCATGGACGGCTACCTGCCCAAGCCGATCACCGGCAGCGCCCTGGTCGCCGCCATCGCCGAAGTCGTCGGCAGGGTGTCGGCGGACCAGCCCGCCGACCCGCTCAGCGCAACAACGTCACCCGTGTCGTCGCGCTGAACGCCGCCGCGTCCACCCTCGCGAAGTAGACCCCCGACGGCTCCCCGCGGCCGCGTTCATCGCGGCCGTCCCACACCTCCTCGTTGCGCCCGGGCACGCCCTCCCGCCCATCACGCAGCACGCGCACCAGGCGCCCGGCCGCGTCGTGCACCGTCAGACGGACCGGCATCGCCCGCGGCAGCTCGAAGGCCAGCGTGGTGGACGGGTTGAAGGGATTGGGGATCGCCGACAGAGCGACTGCCGCGACGGGCGCCGGCGCCGCGCTGGCCGGGAGCACCAGCCGAACGCTGTCGAGTCCCACGGTCTCCTCGATCTCGGCCCCGAACTCGCACGGCAGCATGAGCGCGTCGACGTCCGCCAGCACGGCGGCGAAGTGAGCGGCCGTGACGACGGCCCCGCCGCTGTTGTTGTAGCGGAACGCGGCGGCGTCGAGCGGCACGATGTAACGGCCCCAGGCCGGCGGCGCCGGCGGCAGCTGCGGCAGCTCGTGGCAGATGACCCGACCGGCGCCGATCAGGATCACCACGTCCGAGCCGGCCCAGTCGCGCTCGGTCGAGGTGAGCGAGAAGGTCAGGGTGCCGCCGGCGTACGTGGAGCGGTCGCCCAGCCAGGACGCCGGCGCCACGAAGAACGCGCACTGGTTCGTCACGTCATGGTGTGACACGTAGCCGCCGGGGTCGCCGCCGGTGGCGTGCCAGGTCGGCTGGTGGGTGGCCACGATCGAGTTGTAGTTGCTGCAGCTGAGGTCGCGGACGTACCAGCCCTCGGCGTCCTCGCCGAAGTAGGACGCCAGTTGGGCGCGGGCCGGGCCGGCGATCGCCAGCAGCGCGACCGTGACCAGGCCGCCGAGTCGGATGCGGCAGGACATCGAGACGCCCCCTTTCCCGCAAAGCGGACTTGGTTCGTCACTGATCATGGCACAAGCGGGAGCGTGGGGTCAAGGGGGCGCCCGGCCGTGTGGGCGCCCGGCCGTGAGGGCGCTCGGCCGTGCGCACCCGGGCGCGGAGGTCCGGTGCGTGGCGCCAGAAAGCCGTCGAGGTCGCCGGGCCGGGCCGGGCGCCGGCGTCAGATGTCGATCAGGTCGCCGTTCGTCCCGACGAGGTCCAACTCGTCGTCGTCGAAAGGGATCACATGATCGATCTGCCCGCGTCGGGTCGGCATGGACGCCGCCGCGGCGGTGGCGGTCGCGGCGGTGGTGGCCGCGGCGGTGGCGGCCGCGGCCGTGGCGGCCGCGGCCGTGGCGGCGGTGGGCGCGGGCCTGGGCCCGACGCCGCCCGCGCGCGCGGGGGCCGGCGGCGCGATGCGCGCGGGCGCTGTGCGCACTGCCGAGGGCGCCGGGGCCGCGGTCGACCTGCGCTTGCCGTCGGCCACTGACCCAGCCGCCGCCTTCGTCCCGGACCGGTGGCAGCCGCGGACCATCGCCTCGAGGCCGCGCACCATCGCCGACATCTCCACGGCCTGGCTCGACAACTGCTCGCTCGCCGAAGCGGTCTGTTCGGCGTTGGCGGCGTTCGCCTGCGTGATCTGGTCCATCTGCCCCACGGCCGCGTTGATCTGCGCGAAGCCCTCGGCCTGCTCGTTGCTGGCCCTGGCGATGTCGGCCACCAGTTCGTCCACCTGGCCGACGGCGCTGCTGATGTCCGCCAGCGCCTGGCCCACCTCGCGCGTGATGGCCACGCCGCTCTCGGAGTTGCGCACGGACTCCTCGATCAGATGGGAGGTGCTGCGGGCCGACTCCGCGCTGCGCTGCGCCAGGTTGCGCACTTCCTCCGCCACCACCGCGAAGCCCTTGGGGGCCTCGCCGGCGCGCGCCGCCTCGACCGCGGCGTTCAGCGCCAGCAGGTTGGTCTGGAAGGCGATTTCGTCGATGGTCTTGACGATGCGCGCGGTCGAGTCGCTCGACTTCTTGATGTCGTCGATGGCGGCGTTCATGCGCGCCATCGCGGACACGCCGCGGTCGGCGCTCTGCCGGGCCTGCGACGCCAGGGCGTTGGCGCTGGTGGCATTCATGGCGTTCTGGCGCGTCTTCGCGGCCATTTCCTCCATGGAAGAGCCGGCCTGTTCGAGGGCGGCCGCCTGGCGGCTGGCGCCGTCGGCGAGAGAGGCGCCGGTCGCGGAGACCTGGCGCGCGGCGGCGGCGTTCCGCTCCGAGCCGGAGGACAGTCCGCCGGCGAGCCGGCGCAGCGGGCCGACGACCGAGCGCGTCAGCAGATAAGCCAGGACGGCGCTCGCCAGCAGGGCGACGATCCCCAGCGCCAGCACCGCCACGCGCGTGGAGCGCGCCGCCGCCGCCTGCATGGCCTCGTTGGTCTTGACGCCGGCCGCGGCCGTCTCGACAGCTTCGTGCAGGAGTCCGCGGACCTCGGCCAGCGCCGGCGCCGTCGATTCCCGGTAGACGGCCAGCGCGTCCTCGCCGTCGGCGCCGAGCAGGCGGGCGGCGCCCTCGTGCAGGCGCCGGTGGGGGTCGTCGATCCGGCGCAGGATGTCCGCGAGCTCCGGCATGGCGGCCTCGGCCCGCTTCCGATCCTCGCTCAGATACCAGCGGCCGAACGCGCACTGGGTGGGATCCGTCTGGATCTCGACGTCCGACTTGCCGCCGTTCTGCGCGGCCGCCTGGACCTTGAGCGCCCAGTTCAGGTGATCGACCTCGCGTTGCAGGATCTCGGCCTTGAGCTGGTTGCCGGCGATGACTTCATCGGCGTTGCGGATGATACCGCCGATCCCGACGACTCCGACCGTCACGACGGCAGCCATGGCCGCCAGCACCAGACAGAAGCCTCCCGTGATCCGTCTGCCGATCGTCCAGTCCCGCATTCCGGTCCCCCCCCGTGGTCGCGATGTCGCTCCGGCCGGCTCGCCCGTTCCCGGCGCCTCCGAGCCGTATTCGTCACGATCACGCGGGTACTTGAGACCGGAACCCCGGTCCCGCCTCCACGGGACGAGGGCGCCGACCGCGCCGGCGCCCCCGTGGTCCCTCGTCAGGATGTGTCGCTACAGCAACGGGTTGGACACCACCCCGTCCGCCAGCTTGGGCTCGAACCACGTCGACTTCGGCGGCATCACCTGGTTCGTGTCCGCCACGGCGATGAGGTCCGCCAGCGAGGTCGCGAACAGCGCGAACCCGGCCGCCATCTCGCCCGAGTCGACGCGCTTCTCCAACTCGCCCAGCCCGCGGATGCCGCCCACGAAGTCCACGCGGTCGCTCTTGCGCAGGTCCTTGATGCCCAGGATGCGGTCCAGCACCAGGTCCGACAGCACGCTCACGTCGAGCGCGCCGACGGGGTCCTGCTCGCGCGTGGGCGTGGGCACGGTCGGCTTGAGCCGGTACCACTGCCCGCCCAGGTAGAGGCCGAACTCGCGCCGCGCCGCGGGTCGCGCCTGGCCGGCGACCCTCTCGACGCTGAAGCCGGCCCCCACCTTCGCCAGGAAGTCCGTCGGCGTCAGGCCATTGAGGTCCTTCACGACGCGGTTGTAGTCCCAGATCTTCATCTCGTCGACGGGGTAGGCCACCGCCAGGTAGGTGTTGTAGGGCTCGGCGCCGGTGTGGGCGCCGCCGCGCTCCTGCACCATCTGCTTCTTGACGCGGCTGGCCGCCGCGCTGCGGTGGTGGCCGTCGGCGATGTACACCGTCTGCGCCGTGTCGAAGGCCTCGACCAGCGCCTGGATGTCGGCGTCGTCGGCGACGATCCACAGCGTGTGGATGACGCCGCCCTGGCCCGTGGCCGAGAACTCGGGCTTGCCCTTCGCGACGCGCGAGATGACGGCGTCGGCGGCCGGGATCTGCTGGTAGGCGATCAGGCCGGGGCCGGTCTGCGCGCGCACGTGCATGATCTGGTTGACCCGGTCGTCCTCCTTGACCGGCCGCGTGAACTCGTGGCGGCGGATGCGACCGGCGTCGTAGTCGTCCACGCAGGCGCCGACCACCAGGCCGGTCTGCACATGGTCGCCCATCTGCAGGCGATACACGTAGAAGCAGGGCTTGCTGTCCTGGATGAGCACGCCGTCGTCGAGCAGCCGCCGGAAGTTCGCCGCCGCCTTCTCGTAGACCGCCGGCGCGTGCACGTCCGTGCCGGGCGGCAGGTCGATCTCGGCCTTGGAGACGTGCAGGAAGCTGAGCGGCTTGCCCCGCGCCAGTTCGCGCGCCTCGTCGGAATTCAGCACGTCGTAGGGCGGGGCGATGACATCCTGCGCCTTGCCGGGCGCGGGACGGATGCCGCGGATCGGCGTGAACAGGGGGAGCTTCTTCATGGGGATCCTGCCTTGTCTTGCGGCGGCGGGCGGGTGGCCCCGCCCGCGCCGTCCCTGCGAGTCGGTGCGGGCCTACGCCACCTTGTCGCCGTTGACCGCGTGCTTCCTCACCTTGTTCAGCAGGTAGTCGGCGATCTGTTCGGCCGCCTGCCGGGCCACCGTCACCTGCGCGTCCTTGGTCGAGGCGGCGATGTGCGGCGTGCAGACCACGTTCTCCAGGCCGAAGAACGCGTGCTCGGTGGCGGGCTCGGTCGCGTAGACGTCGCAGGCCAGGCCGGCGACGTGGCCGCTCTCGAGAGCCGCCTTCACGTCCGCCTCGACCATGATGCCGCCGCGGGCGCAGTTGATCAGGCGGACGCCCTTCTTCATCTTCGCCAGGGCGTCCTTGTTGATCATGCCCTTGGTGGCCGGCACCATCAAAACGTGGTAGGTGATGAAGTCGGCCTTCGCGTACAGCTCGTCCAGCGTCACCATCTTCACGCCCAGTTCCTTCGCCTTCTCCGGCGTCAGGAGCGGGTCATGCGCGATCACGTTCATCTTCAGGCCCACGCCGCGCTCGGCGACCACGGCGCCGATGTTGCCGCAACCCACCACGCCGAGCGTCTTGCCCGTCAGCTCGACGCCCTCGAACTTCTTCTTCTCCCACTTGCCCGCGTGCGTCGAGGCGTTGGCCTGCGGGATGTGGCGGGCCAGGGCCATCATCATGGCCACCGCGTGCTCGCCCGTGGAGACCGTGTTGCCGAACGGCGTATTCATCACGAGCACGCCCTTCTCCGAGCAGGCCGGCACGTCGATGTTGTCGACACCCGAGCCGGCGCGGGCCACGGCCTTCAGCTTCGTCGCGGCCCCGACCAGCTCGCGCGTCAGCGTGGTGGCCGAGCGCACGATGATCGCGTCGTACTCGCCGATGCAGGCCTTCAACTCGTCCGGGGTCATGCCGGTCTTGACGACGGGCTCCAGCCCGTGGTCGCGCAGCACCGTCTCGCACAGCTTGTCGGCCTTGTCGGCGATCAGCACCTTGAACATGGCAACGCCTCCCTGGCGGTTTTCAGGCTACTTCAGGTACTCCGCGGCCACGGTCGCGTAGGCCCAGTCCAGCCACGCCGTGAGCGCCTCGATGTCGGCCGTCTCGACGGTGGCGCCGCACCACACGCGGAAGCCGACCGGGGCCTTGGCGTAGGCGTTGATGTCCTTCGCCACGCCCTCCTTGTCCAGCAGGCCGGAGATCTTCTTCGCCGCGGCGGCCTTGTCCTCGTCGCTCAGCTTCAGGAACCAGTCGGCCTTGACCTTGAAGCAGACCGAGGTGTTCGAGCGGATCTCCTTCGACTCGGCCAAAAAATCGATCCAGTCGGACTTCGCGACCCACTTCTCGAAGGCGGCCAGGTTGGCGTTGGAGCGCCTGTAGAGGCCCTGCAGGCCGCCGATCGACTCGGCCCACTTCAGGGCGTCGATGGCGTCCTCGACGCAGAGCATCGACGGCGTGTTGACGGTGCTGTACTCCAGTTCGCCGGGCTTGAGCTTGCCCTCGGCGGCCAGCCGGAAGGTCTTGGGCAACGGCCAGGGCACCTTGGGCTCGTTCTCCTGCATGCGGGCCACCGCGCGCGGCGAGAGGATGATGACGCCGTGCGCAGCCTCGCCGCCCAGCACCTTCTGCCACGAGAAGGTGACGACGTCGAGCTTCGAGAAATCCACCGGCATGGCGTAGACGCCGGAGGTGGCGTCGCAGATGGTGATGCCTTCGCGGTCGGCGGCGATCCAGTCGAAGTTCGGCACCTTCACGCCCGACGTGGTGCCGTTCAGCGTGAAGATGATGTCGTGCGTGCGGTCGGCCAGGCGCAGGTCGGGCAATTGACCATAGTCGGCCTTGTACTCGTTCACCTGCGGCAGCTTGAGGTACTTGACGGCATCGGTGATCCAGCCCTTGCCGAACGACTCCCAGCCGAAGATGTCGACCGGGCGCGGCCCGAGCATCGTCCACATCGCCATCTCGACCGCGCCGGTGTCCGAGCCGGCGACGATGCCGATGCGATAGTCTTCGGGCACCTCGAGCAGCTTCTTCATGCCCCCGGAGCATTCCTGCAGTCGCGCCTTGCCCTCCTTGGAGCGGTGGGAGCGGCCCACCAGCGCGCCCTTGAGCGCATCGACGGTCCAGCCGGGACGCTTGGCGCAGGGGCCGGACGAGAAGTTGGGACAGGCGGGTTTGCGAACGGGCTTTTCCATGGCGTGAACTCCCTGAAGACGGGTGCCGGTGCAGGTCCGGAACAGGGGGAACGTAGTGGGTTGGCGGGGGGATTCGCAACCCGGGGCCGGGGCGCCCGCTGGGGCTACGAAGCGGGGCGAATCGGTCGGAATTGGAAGCGATTCGCGATTTCAGGTGGCCGGTGTCGGTCCGCCTCAGCGCCGGAACAGCGCCTTGACCGCGCCGAACGCATGGCAGTCGGTCGGGCAATTGGATTCGACCTGGAATACAGGTACCTGCGGGTCGCCGGACGACGGCTGCGCCGCCACCGCCATCGAACCCGCGCCGTCGGGCCACGTGAAGGCGAGCGCGCCGGGTATCGTCGGCTGGTCCACCGGCTGGAGGTAGAAGTGGTTGGAGCCGGTGCCCATCCGCATCAACTGCCAGGTGTGCAGCACGACGGCATCGGCCGCGACGGGCAGCGGCGCGGGTCCCGACATCCGGTAGGTGGCGCCGGCCAGGCTCGAGGCGTCGCCGAGATTGGTCCACTGCGCGGGCAGGTGGTCCGCGAGGCGGAACACGCTCCACAGCGGCGCCATGCGCGCCATGTACTCGAAGCCGTCGATGAAGGCCACCGGCTCGCCGGCGGCCGTCCGCGGCGACACGAGCAGGAACGTCACCTCGAACGGCGTCATCAGGGCGGGGTCGATCCACTGGATGAAGTCCGTCGCGTTCGTGTAGATGCCGATGGTGTTCGGCGGGGGATGCGCCACGGCCCCAGGCGCCGGGACCGTGAGTTGGACAGCCAGGACCGCCCCAAGAAGGGCGCCGGTCTGGACGATTGCGCGGCCCGGCGGATTGACCGCGCGGGCGGACCGCGACAGGAAGGGCACTCTCACGACTGCCTCCTCGCGAACCACTATCTGCGGGCCACCACCGCCTTGGCCACCGAGAACGTCTGCCCCGTGTTCTTCTTGGCGGCCGTCGCCCGCACGTTGGCCACCCACGTGAATTCCACGTAGCGGTCACCCGTGCCCTGCAGCTGGCACGAGTAGCCCTTGGTCGTGGCTTCCGACTGCGAGACCGGGATGGCCGTCGAGGTCAGGCCCGCCGCGGCGCCGCCGCTGGCCGTGAACGTCCCCTCGTAGCTGAGGAACTGCACGACCTGGCCCGAGGCGTTGACCAGCGCGAAGCCGTCCGGCGCGCCGTTCTGCAGCCCGGCCCAGCTGAACGACAGCACGCCGTAGCCGGCCTGCAGGTGG
>VGXH01000049.1 GCA_016873405.1 bacterium | reverse complement strand
TCGGACGTGTTCGGGTGCGACCCCGAGATCAGGACGACGCCCATGTCCCAGCGCGAGATGTCCGCGAAGGGCGAGGAGTGCGCGCGGTGGCAGGTCAGGCACATGACCTCGTCGACGCCCGTCGGGCCCTGCGTGTAGTTCGCGGGGTCGGCGGTGGCCAGATCGACGTTGACGGCCTCGAACGGCACCAGGCCCCAGTACGAGGTGGCTTCGTTGCCGCTGACCGGGTCGGCCGTGCTGACGTACGCGTTGTAGGTCGCCGCGACCACCGAGCCCATGGGGCGCGTCGGGTGCGTGAAGTCGGTCGTGTAGTCGGAGTGGAAGTCGCGGTGGCAGTTGGCGCACCAGTCGCTCATGCCGCTCTTGTAGATGGTGTGGTCGGTGTTCGTCTCCACGCCCGAGTTCGTGCCGTACGTGTTGCGCGAGTTGCCCTTGGCCAGCGGGGCGGGGTACTGGAAGCTGTAACGGATGCCGCCGTAGATCGGGCCCAGCTGCGTGCCGTAGAGCAGACGGAAGTTCTGGTTGCCGTGGGGGTCATGGCAGCTCGTGCAGCCGAGGCGCGAGCTGAGGAAATCGCCGCCCGGCGCCGAGGTCAGGGTGGCGTCCTGCGCGATGCCGCGGGCCGGCGAGATCACGTTGTGGCCGTGGCTGTCGCCGGTGCTGTTGTACGTCGTGCCGCGCGACACCCAGGTGAAGGTGCGCGTGACCCAGTAGAAGTCGCCGCCGGGGCCGAAGCCCTCGCCGCTGCGGAACTGGCCGTAGTTGGCGTGGCAGCGCAGGCAGGTGTCCGAGGGGTTGCCGGCGTTGAGCAGGTAGGCGTTGCCGTTCGGATGCGCGGCGTCCACCGGCGCGTTGTTCTGGCTGTTGTGCATGGTATGGCAGCCTTGGCAGTAGGCGACGCCGGCGTCGTGGAACGCCAGCACCGAGCTGGCCGACAGGCCGAGCGTCAGCACCAGGGCGATCTTGATGAAAGTCTTCACGTGTGAGCCTCCGAGTGCGGGTTGACGGGTCCCTGCGGGTTGACTGGTCCCTGCGAGTTGGCGTGTCCCGCGGGGATTGATTCGCCCCGCGGGGCGAGACGCTTGCGAACCACCGGCTGCGGACCCGGGCGATGCTCCCCGGCGGGCCTGCGGCCAACGACTGATCCTCCTTCTGTCCGTACACCCGACCAGCGGGCCTTGCCCCGAGTCAGGCCCGGCCCCGGCGGGCCGGGCGCTTCTATTCACCCGTCCCGTCGGCCAGGACGTTGAATACCTGCACGCGACCGCGATAGCCCTGCCCCACGTAGAGGCGGCCGCCGGCGCCCGTCGCGATGGACACCGGATGGTAGAAAGCGCCCGGCGCGTCGCCGACCCAGCCGAACTCGCCGCTGAACTCCTGCCGGGCGTCGAAGGCCAGGACCTTGTGTCGCATCTGGTCCAGGACCAGCAGCGTCCCGTCCGGGCCGGGCGCCACCGCCACCGGGGCCACGAAGCGGCCCGGCGAGGAGCCGAACCGGCCGAACGTCGAGCGCACCGCGCCGCCCTCGTCCACCAGCAGCACGAGGTGCAGATTGCTGCTCGGCACGGCGTAAGAGCCGTCCGGCAACTGCGCCGGCCGCCCGAGCCCCAGTTCGAGGCCGCCGGCTCCGCTCTCGGGTTCGGCGATGATCGCCGACCACAGGACCGCGCCGGTCTCGGCGTCGTGCTTGGCCATCAGGCCGCTGGCGTCATCGACCGTGACGTAATGGCCGTCGCGGGCGACCAACACGTGTCCCGGGCGCCAGTCGTCGCGCGGCGCCTGCGCGGCCCAGTCGTCGGGCTCGCCGTAGACGTCCAGCCGGCTGAGCGTGCGGCGGGCGCCGCCGCTGAGGGACACGGCCACCAGGCGGCCGGCATGGTCGATGGCGCCGTCGACGGGCTGCGACAACCCGGCGAAGCCCGTGGTGCGGAAGGCCTCGACGCCCGCGGCGTTGAACACGTGCAGGACGCCGTGCGCCGCATCGGTCACGACCATGCCGCCGGACCGGTCGTCGCAGGTGACGGCGGCCGGCAGCAGGCGGCCGTCCTCGTGGCGCTGCAGCTCGAGGTTCTTCTCGTAGCGGAACGCGACGGCGGCGCCGGCGGTCGGCACACCGGTCATCGCCAGGACCGGGACCATCAAGGCCAGGGACAGCGCCGCAACCGTCCACGCGCCCACACCCTCGGGGCGATGGCGACCACGTGCGACGGCCTGGCTCCCGTTCATCTGTCACGCTCGCGTCATGGGTTCGGGGCAGCTTGCGCCCGGGAGGGCGGCTCTTGTCACGGGGATATCATATCAGGCAGCAGGATGATGTCAATCACAACGCCAAAAAAAAAACGTGTTGACCGGTGGTGCGTGTGACAATCGCTATCAAAAACAGCCAGACGGTCAGACGGCGGTCCCTGGCTGCGACGACGCAAACGGCCCCGGCGGCGCCCGAAGGCACCGCCGGGGCCGCGATCGCGCGACCCGCCCAGGGGAGTCCGGGCGGGCGCCGTCCCGGCGCTCAACCGCCGGTCCGCAGCTTGTTCGCGTGGCAGCCGACGCAGAGCTTGCCCTCGGGGTCGTCGCGCATGAACCGCACGAACGCCGAGCCGTGCGGGTCGTGGCAGCTGCCGCAGGTCATCGTCCGGCCCGTCCGCGGGTCGATCGCGTCCTCGCCGATCGGGTGGTCCGCATGGTCGCGGTAGGTGTGGCAACTGAGGCAGACCTCCCGCTGGGCCTGGCCGTCGGCGCCGATCCCGCTCAGGTGAGGATCGTGGCAGACGGTGCAGTCGCGCCCGTCGACCACCGGATGCCGGTGCGCAGCGGTCCGGTTGGCGTCCGGGGCGCCTGCCGGGCCGGCAGCAGCGGCGAGACCGGCGCCGTGTGCGCCGCGTGGCAGTTCGTGCAGGCCCGCTCGCCGACCAGCGCTCCGTGCAGCTGGGCGCCCTTCAGGCTGGCCGCCAGGCCCGGGTGGCACGACAGGCACAGCGCCGGCTGCGACTGCTTCGTCGCGACGGCCGTGCCGGCGTGGCAGGCGGCGCAGTCGCCGGCGCCGAAGGGCTGGTGCACGTGCTCGTGGGGCAGGTTCGCGCGTTTGGCCGCGTGCGGGGCGTGGCAGCCCGAGCAGTCGGCCTCGGCGACCGGGAAGCCGCCGTGCCTGGCCGGCAGCGAGGCGGGCGCGTGGCACCGGGTGCACAGCACGCTCGGCTCGTCCAGCAGGCCCATGGGCTGGGCGGTGCCGTGCGGGTCGTGGCAGCGCGTGCAGTCGCCCGACCGCAGCGGCGCGTGCACCACCGGCCACTTCTTCTGCGCCTCGATGGGTTCATGGCAACCCGCGCAGAGCGTGCCGGCGGGCTTGTCCAGCAGCATCGGTTCGCTCGAGGCGTGGGCCTGGTGGCAGGCCTCGCAGCGGCCGTCCCGCACGGGGGTGTGGGCCAGCTCCGGTTTCGGCGCCAGGGCCTCCGGCGCGTGGCAGTCGGCGCAGGCGTCGCTGGTCCGCGCCGAAGACAGCAGGGCCGGGCCGCGGGCCACGTGCGGGTTGTGGCAGGACGCGCAGTCGCCCTCGGCAAAGGGCGCGTGCGTCGTCTGCCGCGGAGCCGCCGCCGCGGGCAACCCGTCGTGGCACTGCAGGCACGTCTGGCGCTGGTCGGCCACCGGCGCGGCGCCGTCATGGCAGGAGGCGCAGTCGCGATCGCCGAACGGGGCGTGCGCCGCGGCGGCCAGCAGACCGGGCGCGGTCGAGTGGTGCGGTTCGTGGCAGCCCAGGCAATCCATCCGCAGGGGGTCGCGCCCGAGGTGCTTGGCGACGAAGCCGGCGCTCGTCTCGTCGTGGCAGCCGAAGCAGAGAGCCGGGGCCGGTTCGCGCAGGAATCCCGCGCCCGCGCCGCCGTGCGGCAGGTGGCAGTCCAGGCAGGCGTCGCGGCTCGGCGGGTGGATCGAAACGGCGCCCTTCGGGGCCGCGACGTCCTCATGGCAGAAGGCGCACAGCTTGTCGGCGTCGCTGGCCAGCAGCGCCTTGCGCGGCGAGCGGTGCGCGTCGTGGCAGGCGGCGCAGTTGCCGGTGGCCACCGGTTCGTGCCCGCGCCAGCCGGCCCCCGCCGGCGTCCCGGTCTCGTGGCATCCGGCGCAGGTCGCCGCCGGAGACTGGCGCAGCAGGCCGCGCTCGGGACCGCCGTGCGGCAGGTGGCAGTCCAGGCAGGCTCCCTCGGCGGCGGGCGCGTGCAGCGTCCCGCCGGTCGGCTGCTGGTCGAAGCCGGCATGGCAGCCGGCGCACAGGGCGGCCGAGGCGTGCCTCAGCAGTCCGGGCTGGGGCGCCGTGTGCGGCAGGTGGCAGGCCATGCAGTCGCCGCGCGCGGCCACCGCGTGCGGGTAGCTCGCGATCGTCTCCATCTGCACCTTGGTGTGGCAGCCCAGGCAGAGCGAACCGACGGTGTCGACCAGCAGGGTCTTGCGCTCGGACCCGTGCGGCGCATGGCAGACCGTGCAGTCCCGCTTGACCAGCGTCGCGTGGACCGAGGCCGGGGCCGGCCCGGCGGCGTCCGGCAGCACGCCGGCGTGGCAGCCCGCGCAGAGCGTGTTGGTCGCCGCCTTCAGCAGTCCCTGGTGGTCGGAGCCGTGGGCGGCGTGGCAGGTGGAGCAGTTGCCGCTGGCCACCGGCTCGTGGCGGACAGGCAGGCGGAACGGCTGCTCTTCGTGGCACTCGAGGCACAGGCGCCGTTCGTCGGCGACCAGCAGCGCCGGCCGCGCGCTGCCGTGCGGCGCGTGGCACTGCCCGCACTCCCCGGACGCCGCGGGCTCGTGCGGCACCTTGGCGGCCCGGGCCGGATCCTCGTGGCACTGCCGGCAGAGCTCGGCGGCCGGCATGGCCAGCGCGGCGCCGCCGGCCGCATCGGCGGCGTGACACGCCGCGCAGTCGTTGTCCTGCATCGGCGCGTGGGTCACCGCATGCAGGAGTCCCTTCGCGTCGGAGCTGTGCGGGTCGTGGCAGGAGACGCAGCCGGCCAGTCCGCCGCGGTTCCCGTGCTGGCGCCCAAGCCGTTCGCGGTCGGCGTGGCAGCCGAAGCAGAGGTCGTCGCCGGCCCGCACCAGCAGTCCCTCGTGCGGCGAGGAGTGAGGGTCGTGGCAGACGGCGCAGCCCTCGCGGGCCAGCGGGCGATGGACGTGGCGCCGCTCGAACGGCGCCTTTTCGTGGCAGGCCAGGCAGGACGCCGCCAAGGGAGCGGACAGCAGGCCCGGGTGACCCGAGCCGTGCGGATCGTGGCATATCGAACAGTCGTTGTCGCGCAGCGGCTGGTGGACGACCGCCGCGCGCGTCACGTCCTTGTAGCCCTCATGGCAGGCCAGGCAGAGATCGCGGCCCGAGGCCTTCAGGACCAGCTTGCCGATGACGCCGTGGCGCCGGTGGCAGCCCTCGCAGTCGCGCGTGCCGAACGGCTCGTGCGCGTGCTTGGCCGGCGTCTGCTTGAGCGACGCCTGGTGGCAGTCGACGCAACCCTTCGCCTTGAACGGGCCGGCGGCTTCCGAAGGCGTGGCGGCGACCGCCAGCAGCGCCGCCACGACGGCGGCGCCAGCCAGGTGGCGCGGGCGGCGGCGGGCGCTGGCCGCCGCGTGGGCTCCGGTGCGATGCACGGTCAGGCCTCCTGCCGGGGGGGTCACGGGTGCTGCGGCGCGGCGGCCGGCTGGTCGAACTTGGGCATGCCCGCCACGGAGCGCGCCACGGCCGCCTCGGCGCCGGGCAGGATCGTCACGGGCGACTCGGCTTCGAGCCGGGCCAGGATATCGAGCATGTGCTGGCGTCCGGCCTCCTGGCGCATCTCGAACAGGATGCGATCGCGGCATTGCTCCAGCGGCAACGGCTGCCCCGGTTCGACCGCGACCACCTGAACGACGACCCAGCCCTCGGGCACCTCGTACGGTTCGGGCGCCAGACCCACGGCCAGGTCCGCCGCCTTCAGGCCGACCTGCTCGGGGCGGATCCAGTCCTCGGGAAACGGGGCCGCACCCGCGACCGCGCGCTTGTCGTTGGTCGCCAGCCAGCGCACGGAGGCGCCCTTGAGGACCCGTTCGCGCAGCGCGTCGGCGTCCGCCTGCGACTTCGCCCGCAGGCTGGCGAGCTTCAGGCGCGGCGAGGACATGAACTGGGACTGGTGCTTGCGGTAGTAGCGCGAGACCTCGCTGTCGGCCGGCGCGAAGTCGTGCTGCGACAGGTCGCGCAGCGCCTCCTCGAGGATCGCCGCGCGTTCGAAGCGCTGCCGCAGCATCTGCATCTGCGGCGTCTGGTCCATCTTCTGCGCCCGGATCTGGCGCGCGGTGACCGCGTCGGCCAGGTACTCGCGCATGATCTCGTCGCGGCGCTGCGCCGCGTGCGGCTTGCCGACCAGCCCGTGGAACTCGGTGAAGCGCAGTTCGCGGGTGAAGTCCGCGATCGTGAACGAGCGGCCGCCCGGCAGCGTGCCCAGGACCTCGTTGCTGGCGGTCAGGCGCTTGTGCACCGCCGGGTCCGCCGACCCGTAGTCGAGCGAACGCAGCAGCGTGGAGTCGACCGACGCGCCCCAGACACGGGCCAGGCCGTCGAGATACGCCTGCACGGCCGCGCGCCGGGCGTCGCGGTAATCCTGGCGCGATTCGGGAATCGCCAGCGCGACCGAGTCGAGCAGCGCCTTCATGCACTCCTGACGCACCACGGACCAGCCCTGGTTGCGGACGACGGCCTCCTGGTCCAGGCCCATCCGCAGGCCCTCCTGGACGATCAACTGGTTCTGGGTCAGGCGCCGCAGGATGGCGGCGCTATCGTCCAGCTTGAGCGGCGCGTTCTGGGAATTGCGCGCGTTGAGCAGCGCCAGCTCGATCTCCAGGTCGATCGTGGTCAGCGTGTCGGGGCCGACCACCGCGAGCGGGACCGCTTCGCGGGCCGCAGCCGGTCCCGTCGTCGCAAGCAGGACAGCGGCCGCCAGGCCGGCGCAGGATCTTCGGGCACGTCGGGTCATGACTTCTTCTCCTGGACGAGTTGCTGGAAACGCGACCATACCTGGTCGGCGGCGGCCCGGATCCTCTCCAGGTCGCTCGGTCTGTCCACGCGGCCGAACCAGCCCTCGACGGGGCCGCCCGGCACGCGGATCGCGGCGGTCCCGCCGACCAGGCCGGTGCGCAGGTCGAGCAGGCGCACCGAAAGCTCGAACTCGGCCAGGTCGGGCTCGGTCGGCGATCCCGGCTCGAGCAGCGGAACGGGGCCGGCGGCTCTGGCGGCGATCCCGAAGGAGACGATCTCCGGCACGGCGGCCCAGTCGACGCCGAAGGTCTCCCGCAGCACCTCGCGGCCCCGTGCATCGAGCCGCTGCAGGTCCCGGCCCGAATCGGCGACGGCGCCGGCCACCAGGGCCGGGTCGACCGGCCGCCAGCGCCCGTCGGCCAATGCGGCCGCGAGCACGAGCGAGGTCGCGGCGTCGGCAACCCGCGGGCCGGCGCCCATCGGGCGCGCGGGCAGAAGCACCAGGGGCGGGACCGCGGCCGGCGGCGTCAGCGCGGGCAGCGCCGCCTTCAGCGCGGTGATCAGGGCCGGCCGCCAGCCGGTCGTGTCGGCGGCGGCCTGGGCCACGCCGATCCCGAGCAATCCGCCGTCCGCGGTCGACAGGGCGCGGATGCTGGCCCCCAGGCGTCCGCCTTCGACCTCGACGCCCACCGCGAGCAGCACATCGGCGCCGACCTCGGACCGCACGCCGGCCAGGAACGTCGGCGCGAACACGCTGCCCGAGCGGACGACGTGGCGCTGCACGAGCGACTCGGTGAGCGAACGGTCGGCGGCCAGAAGGCCGCGGGCGTTCAGCAGCGCCGAAACGTCGTCGAGGGCGGCCTGCCGCAGCTCGCGGGCATCGGCCGGCAGCAGCGGGCTGGGGGCGCCCTGCAGGTGGACGACCACGGCCACCGGCGGCGTGGCCGCCGTCGCGGTCGCCGGCGCCGCGAGCGCCACGACCGCGCCCGCCGCGACCAGGAGCCGGCTGCCGCGCGATCGATGCATCAGAACAGCGTCCCGAGCGCCGCGCGCACGTTCGCGCGCGCCACGTCGTAGCTGCTGGCGCTGCCGCCCCCGAAGAGCTTGCGCAGCAGCGAGGTCCCGTCGGTGCGCGTCTGCGACGACCAGACGACGCGGCCGGTCTGCGCCTCGCAGAGCTGGTAGGCGGCCGTCACGACCTGGACCTGCTCGGCGCCGCGCTCGGCGCCGTACTCCTCGACGGTCGCGAAGAAGATCCCCTCGGCCTGCAGCCGCTTGCCGAGCGCCACCACCTGTTCCGGACTCAGGATGGCATCGGGGGGCAGCTTCAGTTCGGCGATGGCCGCGAGCATCTCGCCCCGGTCGACGACCTCGACGGCGCCGCGCGCGAGCAGCTCGGTCAGGAACACCGACTGCACGCGCTGGCCGCCGAACATGTCCTGGCTCAGGTTGTAGAAGGGGTAGACCGCGACGCGCCGCACGAAGCTGAGGTCGACGTCGTCGCGGATGAACTGGCTGGCGCCCGGCCCGCACCCGCCCGCCGTCAGGAGCAGCATCGCCGCCACTATCGCCGCTGGCCGCGGCCAACCTCGCCTGCTGAGCATCGCTCGTCCTTTCGCGCGCCGGGCCGGTCCCGGTCGAAGCTGGGATACCGCCGTCAGAAAGTCCAGTATCCGCGGGCCTGGAAGCCGAGGGGCCGGCTCAGGCGCCCCTCGAACCGCTCGTAGTGCTTTTCCGCGCCGGCCGACAGGAACAGCCGCGGCCGCGCCTGCCAGTCGAGGGCGATGCCACCGCCGCGACGCAGCTGGGCGAGGCGCGTGTCCTGGTAGTCGCTCGCCTGCAGCGTGATCAGCACGCTGCCGCCGCGCAGCGGCGTCCACGCCGCGGAACTGCGCAGGATCCAGTCGCCCGCGTCGCGCTCCTGGCTCGTGTACTGGCTCCACACCGCCAGCTGGGGAGCGATCTCCCAATGGGCGTCGATCTGCGTCGTGTTGTAGTTCGTGAAGCCGGGGCCCGCTTCGCGCCCGACCCACCGGTTGGCGCGATTGAGGTCGATGCGCAGGCCCGGTCGGGGCACGCTGCGGATCTCGGAGGTGGTGACCCAGCTGTCGGAGTCGTAGGCGCCGGTCTCGGAGGCACGCC
>VGXH01000048.1 GCA_016873405.1 bacterium | reverse complement strand
GGGGGCGCTCGCGCGCGCCGAATTGCTCGTCGCGCGCGGCGAGGCGGATCAGGCGGCGGCGCTGCTCCAGTCGATGCCCAACGAGTGGCTGACCCCGGTCATCAAGTCGCGCGTCGCCGATCTGCTGGGCCATCGCTTCCTCGGACGCCAGGAGTACGCCGAGGCTCACGAGCAGTTCAAGATCGCGCTGGGTCAGCGGAACGAGCTGGAGGATCCGGAGCGGACGCGCAGCCTCAACGACCACCTCCGGGACTACCTGGCCGCCGAGAAGGACCTGGCCGCGTCCAAGGGCGATCGCGTGCCGCGGCTGAAGCTCCTGCAGGCCAACGCGATGCTGTTCGGATTCGACCGGCCGGCCCGCGCCGCTGCCCTCTACGCCGAGGCGGCCGCCGACAGCGCCGCCGATTCGCTCGTCGCCGCGCGCTCCCTCTACGGGCTGTGGGTGGTCCAGGGCGCGCGCCTGGGCAACGCCGATTCGGCGCAGGTCGTCGCCGCGGAACTGGCAGCCCGCTTCCCGAGCTCGGCGCAGGCGCGCGAGGTCGGCGCCGCCGTCGACGGCACGCTGCTGGAGTTCCTCCTGCGCGAACGCTCGGCGATCCAGGAGCGCAACTTCGCGGCCCTCAGCGACGACGAGCGCCGGAAGCTGGAGGAGGAGACGGTCACCACCGTGGAGATCGGTGACGGGGGGGGCGCCGGCGGCGCCCCGGGCGCGCGGCGGCGCATGATCTACCTGGCGCGCCGCGAACCGCTCGTGTTCCCGCCGCCGCAGGTCATCGTGCCGATCGGCGGCGGGCGGACGGGCGCGGCGGCCTCACGCGCGCTGCCCGAGCCGGGATCGCCGGGCGAACTGGCCCCGCCGGGCAGCGGGAGTTCGCCGCCGGCGCCCGGCGCCGCGGGCGCCGCGACCGGTCCGGACGCTGCGCCGGGGCCGCAGGAGCAGCCGACGTCGACGCCGCCGGGCGGCGCCGAGCCGAGCCAGCCGGGCGCGGAAGCCCAGGGCGACCAGGGCGGCAGCCGGGACCGACCGGTCGAGCCGGGCGGTCAGGAAGAGAAGAAGCCGGAGGAACCCAAGAAGCCCGCCCGCGAGCGCGACCCGAACTGGGACCGGCTGCGCACGCCCGCCGCGGAGCCGCGACCGTGAGCCAGGCGCTCGCCGCCCCGGTCGCCGTCGTCGGCCGTGTCATCGCCAACGCGCACGTATCGTCGGCCTTCCTGCGCCTGGACGTCGACCTGGGCGTGCCGTTCTCCTTCCTGCCTGGCCAGTTCGTGATGGTCAACGAGCACGGACCGCGGGCCTGGACGTTCAGCCGGCCGTTCTCCGTGCTCTCGGCTGCGGGGTCTTCGCTGTCGCTCCTTTATCGCGTCGTCGGCCGCGGCACCGCGGCGCTGGCGGACCTCGCGGCCGGCGCCCCGTTGCAGGTCCTCGGTCCGCTCGGCGCGCCGTTTTCCGCGCCGCGCGCCGGCCGGCGGACGCTGCTGCTGGGCGGCGGCGTCGGGCTGCCGCCGGTCCTGGCCTGGCGGGAGCGCTGGGCGCGCGAAGGCGACGTGGCCTGCTTCGGCGCCCGCGACGGCGCCGAGGTGCCCTGGAGCCTGCTCGCCGCGGCGTGGCACGTCTCGGTGGATCGGCCGGCGGGACTGCCGCCAGGACTGCCGCCGGGCCGCGCGGCGTTCACGGGCGTGGTCACCGACCTGGCCCGCTCGCTGCCGGGCCTGCCCGGCCCCGGCGGCGCCGACGTCCTGGCCTGCGGGCCGCTGCCGCTGCTGCGGGCGGCGGCCAAGCTCGCCGGCGAGCGCGGCTGGGACTGCTTCGTGTCGCTGGAGGAGCGCATGGGCTGCGGCTACGGCGTGTGCAAGGGCTGCGTCGTGCCGGCGCTCCGCGAGGGGAGCCTGCGCAACGCGACCTGCTGCCAGGAGGGCCCCGTGTTCGCGGCCGCGGAGCTGCCCTGGCTCGTCGGCGGGAACGACGGCGCCGGGGAGGGTGGACGCTGATGCTCCCGGTCTGGTGGCAGACGGACGTCACCGCCTCGTTCACGCTGGGGCCCCGCCGATTCCCCGGCCGGGTCTGGACGGCTTCCGGCTGCTTCGCCTACGGCCTGCACGCGCACGATTTCCGCGCGCCGGATTGCGACGGTCCCTACGCCGGGATCGGGGCCGTGGTCACCAAGACGGTGACGCCGGCGCCCCGTTCCGGGAACCCGATGCCGCGGCTGGTGGAGACCGCCTGCGGCGCGCTGAACAGCATCGGCCTGGAGAACGTCGGCTTCGAGGCGTTCCTGGCCGATGTGCTGCCGGAGCTCGAGGCCCGCGGCGTGCCGACCGTGGTGCGCCTGGCGGCGACGACGCCGGAGGCCTTCGGCCCGATGGTGCGCCGCCTGCACGAGCAGGCCCGCGGCCTGGTCCACTGGCACGGCGTCGAGTTGAACCTCAGCTGTCCCAACGTGGCGGAGGGGGGGCACGATTTCGGCAGCTCCCCGGCGACGGTGGCGCGCTGCGTCGCCGCGGCGCGCGCCGAATTGCCCGACCGGGCGCTGCTCGCCAAGCTGACGCCGAACACGGCCGACATCGCGCAGCTGGCGGTCGCGGCCCGCGACGAGGGCGCCGACGCCGTCAGCGCGATCAACACCGTCGTGGGCCTGGACGTGGACCTCCGCAGCGGGCAGCCGTTCCTGCCGCGCCGGTTCGGCGGCTACTCCGGCGCCGCGATCCTGCCGATCGCGCTGGCGAAGGTGGACCAGATCGTGCGCGGGGCGGGCCTGCCGGTGGTCGGGGTGGGCGGGATCGCGACCGCCGAAGACGCGCTCAAGTTCTTCGCGCTCGGCGCGGTGGCGGTCCAGGTGGGCACGGCCCAGATGCGCGACCCGTTCGCGGCCGCGCGCATCGCGCGCGATCTGGTGCCGCGTCCCGCCTGACGACGGCCGGCAGGCTACCGGCGACGGCGGCCGCTCTCCTCGTCGTCACCGTCCCCGGGATCGTCGAAACCCCCGTCCGGGTCGTCGTCGTCTTCGTCGGCCAGGTCCTCGAATCCGCTCAGATCGTCGAGGTCGTCGAAGTCGTCTTCGCGGTCGCCCGCCGGTTCGTCCTCGCCGAGCCCGCCCAGCAACTCGACGTCCTCGTCCCGCTCGTCGGGCAGCCCGTCCGGGAAATCCACATCGAGCAGGTCGGCCAGCGATTCGCGGTGGCTCAGCAGCTTGAGGGCCAGTTCGCCGCCGACGGCGGCCGCTTCGGAGGCGGCGCCGGCGGCCGCGACGTGGCGGCGGCCGGTGCCCGTGCAGCCGACGATCTCCACCGCGGCCCCCTCGACGCGCGCGAGCGCCCCGACCGGCAGGTCCTGGTCCGGGAGCATGCGCCCGTGGAACGCGGTCTCGGCCGCCAGTTCGCGGGCCGAGTCCTCCGAGTGGAGCGGCGCCAGCAGTTCGCGCGCCTGATCGTCGCCCTCGCGGGCGACGACGACGAGCGTGCCCTGGCCCGGCCCCGGCAGCACGAACTCGGGGGCGAAGATCTCGGCGACGATGCCCTGGATGCCCAGCTGCTCGGCCACCGAAGCCGGCAGCACCAGGCCGTCGACCTCGCTGCGCCGCAGGTGGATCTCCAGCGCGCGGTCAACGCCGCCGCGCAAGATCTCGAATCTCAGGTCGGGCCACAGGTGCTGCAGCTGCGCGCGGACCCGCTGGGACATGACGCCGATCCGGCTGCGCGGCTCCATCTCGTCCATGATGCGGCCGCTGCGGTTGAGGAAGGCGTCGAACGGCGCGCCGCGATCCGGCACGCAGACGATCGCGGCCGCGCCCAGGCCCGCCGCCAGCATGTCCGCCGCCTCGAGCACGAGGCAGCGGGCGCGGCCGGCGGCCAACTCCCCGAGCAGGAAGGCGACCTCGGTCCGGCAGGCGGCGACGAACGCCTCGCCGGAGCGCGGTCCGTCCGCCACGGGCGAATTGAGCAGTTCGAGACCGCAGGTCAGGTTGCGCGCGCGCCGCTGCAGCCGGTCGATCACCGCCTGGGCCTGGCAGCGCGCCAGCGGCGAGGCCAGGCTCGCGAACGTCAGCGCCCCGGGGCGCCCGGCCGGCGTGTCACGCACCGGAACTCCCGCCGGCGGCCAGGAAGTCGCGCACGATCGCCCCGACCCGGTGCGCGTCCTCGAACGGCAGCGCCGCGTGGATGGGCAGCGTGAGGATCTCGCGCCCCGCCCGCTCGGCTTTCGGCAGCTCGCCCGCGGCCCGGCCGTAGACCGCCAGTTCGTGCCGGTGCAGGGGCGGGTCGTAGTAGATGCCGACATCGACGCCCGCGGCATCCAGCGCGCGGCGCAGGCCCTCGCGATCGGCGGAGCGCACCCAGTACTGGTGGTAGGTCATGCGCATCCCGGGGTGGTCGCCCGCCAGGCGCAGCCGGTTGTCGGCCGGGATGTAGCTGTCGTAGATGGCCGCCACGCGGTCGCGGTCGGCCTGCTCCTCCGCGAAGCGGGCCAGGCGCACGCGGATCACCATCGCCTGCACCTCGTCCAGCCGGCTGTTCCAGCCGGTGTACAGGTGGTTGTTGGCGCGCACCGGCTGGTGCCCGCGGATGCGGCGGATCCGTTCGGCGTCCTGCTTGTCGCGGCAGCAGACGGCGCCGCCGTCGCCGATGCCCGGCAGGTTCTTCGTCGGGTAGAAACTCAGCGTGGCCATGCGCCCGCAGGCCGAGATCGGCCGGCCCTTGTACAGCGTGCCGAAGGCCTGCGCGTTGTCCATCACCACTTCCAGGCCGTGCCGGCCGGCGATGGCCTCGATGGCATCCATGTCGCACGGCGCGCCGAAGATGGGGACCGGCATGATCGCCCGCGTGCGCGGCGTGATCGCGGCCTCCACTTTCGCGGGATCCAGGTTGAGGTCGCCCGGCAGGATGTCGACGAACACCGGCACCGCGTCCAGGAGAATGATCGCCTCCATCGTCGCGTCGAACGTGTAGGGCGTCGTGATCACCTCGTCGCCGGGCCGGACGCCCGCCATGGCCAGGGCCACGAACAGGGCCGACGAGCCCGAGGCGACGCCGACGCAATCGGCCACGCCGCAGGCGGCGGCCAGTTCCTCCTCGAGCAGTCGCACCTCGTCGGCCAGGATGTACCGGCCGGACAGAAGGAGCTTCTCGAACTTGGCCAGGATCTCGTCCTTGCACGGCAGCATGGGCGTGACCAGGTCGTAGCGTCCCACACGGCGGAGCGGAGCGTTCATGATACCCGTCTCGTCTGCCCGCGAAGGGCGTTGGTCGGCCTTCCGGCGCCGCTCAGGCGGCCGGCGAGCGGTGATCGGCCCGTCCGAAGCAATCGTAGCGGAAGCCGTGCTTCTGCACCTGCGGCAGGTCGTACACGTTCCGGCAGTCCAGGAACACGTCGCCGGCCATGATGCTCTTGAGGCGCCCGAGGTCCAGGCGGCGGTATTCGTTCCATTCGGTCACCAGGATGCAGATGTCGGCGCCTTCGCACGCCTCCCAGGGCGAACCGCAGCAGTGCAGGTCCGGATGGAAGAGCTTGAAGTTCTCCATCGCGGCGGGGTCGTGGGCGCGCAGCCGGCAGCCGCGCTCCTTGAGCAGCTTCACCAGCTCGAGGCTGGCGGCCTGGCGGATGTCGTCGGTGTTGGGCTTGAAGGCGAGTCCGAGCAGCGCCACCGTGCGGCCGCGCAGGTCGCCGGCCAGCGCCTCGGCCTTGGCCACCGCGCGGGCCGGGATGGCCGCGTTGACGGCGATGGCCGCGCGCACGATGGACATGTCCTCACCGGCCTCGCCCGCGATGTGGACCAGCGCGTTGGTGTCCTTCGGCAGGCAACTGCCGCCGAAGCCGAGGCCCGGGTGCAGGAACTTGGAGCCGATGCGCTTGTCCAGGCCCAGGGCCTTGGAGATGTCGAAGACGTCGGCGCCGACGCGTTCGGCCAGGCGCGCGATCTCGTTGATGTACGAGATCTTCACGGCCAGGAAGGCGTTGGCCGCGTACTTGATCAGCTCGGAGGTCTCGATCCCCGCCTTGACCATGGGCGTGTCGAGCAGGTAGAGCGGCCGGTAGATCTCGCGCAGCAACTCCTCGGCGCGCGTCGTGTCGGTGCCGATGACCACGCGGTCCGGGCGCATGAAGTCCTCGATGCTCGAGCCCTCGCGCAGGAACTCCGGGTTGCTGGCCATGTCGAAGGTCACACCCGGGCGCACGCGGGCGGCGATGACCTTGCGCAACGCCCGGCTCGTGCCGACCGGGACCGTGCTCTTGGTGACGATGACCTTGTAGTCCTCGAGCAGGTCGCCGATCTGCTCGCCGACCTTCATCACGTATTGCAGGTCCGCCTCGCCGCTCTCGGACATCGGCGTCTGGACGGCGATGAACACGACCTCGGCGTCGCGCATGCCTTCGGCCAGGCTGGTCGAGAACAGCAGCCGGCCCTCGCGCACGTTCTTCAGCACCAGGCGATCGAGTCCCGGCTCGTAGAACGGGATTTCCCCGCGCTCCAGCTTCTCGATGCGTTCCCTGTTGATGTCGACGCAGGTCACGATGTTGCCGAAGTCGGCCATGCAGGCTCCGGAAACCAGGCCCACGTAGCCGGTGCCGACCATGCAGATGCGGATCATGCGAATTCCTTTCGGGCCTCGTCCAGGAGGTCGAGCAGGGCGGTGCGCGCGTCGCTCACGGGCTTCCAGCCGGTCTCCGCGCGCAACTTGCGGTTGTCCCCCACCAAACGCGGCGTGTCCGCCGGCCGGTTCCGCGACGGGTCGCGGCGAACGGCGACCGGCACGCGGGCGGCGGCCACCAATATCCTCAGTCCCTCGGCCATCGTCAACGCCGTTCCCGAACAGATGTTGTAGATCTCGCCGGGGCGACCGCGCGCGGCCAGCGCCCGGTACGCCGCCACGGCGTCGCGCACGTGGAGATAGTCGCGGATCGGGCTGAGGTCGCCGGTGACGACCTCGGCCGGCCCCTGGCCCGCCTCGGCGGCGGCGATCTGGCGCGCGAACGACGCGAAGGCGAAACGCGGCTGCTGGCCGGGTCCGGTCTGGGCGAACGGCCGCGCGACCACCACCGGCAGGTTCCAGGTCCGGTGGTACTGCTGGCACAGGAGCGTCTGGGCGGCCTTGCTCGCGGCGTACGGCGACACCGGCGCCGGCGGGCTGTCCTCGACCAGCGGCGGGGAGTCCGGCGGCCGCGGCCCGTACTCCTCGGCCGAGCCGGCCACGACGACGATCGGGCGCTCGGCGGCCGGCAGCGCGCGCACGGCCTCCAGCAGGCAGAGCGTGCCCAGCACGTTGGACGCGAACGTGTCGCGGGGATCGTCGAACGACGCCGCGGCCGAACTCTGCGCCGCCAGGTGGTAGATCACCCGCGGCCGCGCGGCCCCGATCGCGGCCGCCAGGGCCGGACCGTCCTGCAGCGAGGCCTCGTGGTACGCGAACGCGCCGGCAGGTCCCTCGTAGCGCAGCGCGCCCCGGCCGCCGCCGGCGCACCGCGCGAAGCCGCCCGTCGCGTCCGGCGACGGCGCGCCCCCCGGCTGTCGCCCCAACCCCGCCACGCTGCGTCCGTCGATCAACAGCGCGCGCACCAGATGCAGCCCGACGAAGCCGAGCGCGCCGGTGACCAGATCGCCGCCGCCCGCTTGACCGCGCTCGCCGGCCATGCCCGTCATCCGTTCAGCAACCGCAGCCACTCCTTGTAGAGGCAGCGGTCCTGGATGACGACCAGCCCGGCGGCCCGGGCCCGCGCCGCGGCCTCCTCGTGCACGACTCCCTCCTGCAGCCAGATCGCGCGGGCGCCGATGGCGATCGCCTGGTCGACGATCGCGGGCACGGCGTCGCTCCGGCGGAAGACGTCGACGACATCCACCGGGCCGGCCACGTCCGACAGCTCGGCGTGGATCGGCAGCCCCAGGACGTCCTCGTCGAGGGCCGGGTTGACCCCGACGACGTCCAGTCCGCGCCCGACGAGGAAGCGGGCGATGCCGTGGCTGGGCCGATCGGGCCGGGCGGACAACCCGACGACGGCGACCCGCCTCATGTCCGCCAGCACCGAGCGGATGATGTCATCGGCGGGATTGACGGGTTCGGAAGCGGAGGCCATGATTCCCGCCCTTGCCGGTGTGGACTGCGGGCCGCGGCGGCCGCGGCGGTGCGACCGTCAGGTTAACCGGGAGCGCCGCTCCTGTAAACCGCCGAGGTCCGCGCGGGCGCGGGCTGTTGTCCCTCGCGCCGGGCGGTTATCTTCCCCGGTGGAGAGCCGGCGCGCCCGTCGCCGCGCCTGTCCCGCGGACGCCGCCGCCGAAGGAGAGCCGTGAACGCCATCGCCATGTCCGTGCTCCTGTTCTGCTCGCTGTCCCTGTTCGCCGGGACCATGGCCGACCGCTGGTGGCTGCTGCGGGCCGGGGCCCCGGACGATCGCCGCGGCCGCGTCGGCGATCGACTGCGTTCCCTGCTGGTGATCGGCTTCGGGCAGCAGCGCCTGCTGCAGGAGAAGGGCGCCGGGTGGATGCACGTCGCGATCTTCGCCGGCTTCATCGTCGTCTTCACGCGCACCTGCACGCTCATTGGGCGCGGGTTCGACGCGGACTTCCACCTGCCGCTGCTGGGCGGCGGCCTGAGCCTGGCCTACGTCGCGATCAGGGACGCGTTCGCCGCCCTGGTCGTCGCCGCCGTCGTCTGGGGCATCTGGCGCCGCCTGGTGACGCGCCCGCGCCGCCTGCGCCTGAGCGCCGAGGGCGTCCTGATCCTGGCCTGGATCGGCGCGCTCATGGTCACGGACATCCTGGCCGACGCCGCCCTGTTCGCGCTGGAGCCCGGGCACCCCGAGCGAGGCTGGTCCTGGCTGGCGACCGCCTGCGCGGGCCTGTACGACCAGGGCCGGCCCGTGGCCACCGCCACCTGGCTGCAGGGGCATTACTGGGCGCACATCGTCCTGGTGCTGGCGTTCCTGAACTACCTGCCCTTCGGCAAGCACTTCCACGTGCTGACGGCGCTGCCGGCCGTGTACCTGCGGCGGCTGACGCCGTCCGGCGCCCTGGAAAAGCTGGAGTTCGAGGGGCGCGAGACGTTCGGCGTGGGGCGCCTGGAGGACTTCTCCTGGCGGCGCTTCCTGGACATGTACACCTGCACCGAGTGCGGCCGCTGCAACGACATGTGCCCGGCCGACCTGACCGGCAAGCCGCTGCACCCGCGCGAGATCATCACCAACGAGCGCGACCAGGCCTGGGACCTGGCCGAGCATCTGGTGCGCGTCGGCAAAA
>VGXH01000047.1 GCA_016873405.1 bacterium | reverse complement strand
CCCCGCGCGGCACCTGGCGGTCAACGTCGTGGCCGCCAACCTGGCCGATCGCTGCCAGGTGCAGGTCGCGTACGCGATCGGCGTGGCCGAGCCGGTCTCGATCAACGTCGAGTGCTTCGGCACGGCGAAGGTGCCCGAGGCGAAGATCGTGGCGGCCATCCGCGAGGTGGCCGACATGACGCCGAAGGGGATCATCGCGCGTCTGGACCTGCGCAAGCCGGTGTTCGCGCCGACGGCCGCCTACGGCCACTTCGGGCGCGACGACCAGGACTTCAGCTGGGAGCGCCGCGACCTGGTCGACAAGCTGAAGGCCGCGATCCGCTGACCGCGGCGACCGGACCTGTTCCGGACACCGCTGCGCGCAGCGACGCCAACGCGACGGCGGGCCGCCCTGGGGCGGCCCGCCGGTCTTTCGGTGCGCCCCGGGGGGCGCCGCCCGCGCGGGGCCTACGGCGTGGCGCCGGGGTCGCTCACGGTCAGGCGGATCGTGCGGTGCCGCGTGACCGCCCAGGCCGGATAGGTGACGGTCAGTTCGACGTCGTAGACGCCGGGCGCGGTGAAGCGCACGCCGGGATCGCCCTCGGGGGTGGTCTGGCGGCCCGGTTGCGCCTCGGTGAAGACGCGCCCGGACCCGTCGTTCATCTCCCAGCGGAAAGCGAGCTTGACGGCATCGCCCAGCACTGTCGGGTAGTCGAGCGCGCAGGACACGACCGTGGCGTCGAAGCGGACAACATCGGCGGTCGTGGGGTTGTTGCCCGGGAAGTTGGTGGTGACCGCGACCAGGAGGCTGTCCGCCAGCACGACGACGGGCACGGTCGCGCTCGCCGTCTGCCCGGCCGGGTCGGCGGCGGTCACGACCACGTCGTACTCGCCCGGCACGGTGTAGGTGTGATAGGTCACCGAAGTCCTGCCGGTGCCGCCGTCGCCGAACAGCCAGGTCATGTCGAGGTTGTTGTTGCCGCCCAGGGGCGCGCCCGATTCGTCGCCGCCGGACGCGTACGCGGTCGCGATCACCGAAACCGGCACCACGCCGCAGGCCGGCGTCACGTTCAGGCGCGTGATGCGGGGCTTGCTGTCTTCCTTGCACCCGGCGGCCAGGAACACCAGCGACAGCGCGGCGAGGCAGATCGCCGTCAAGGTAAGGACGCGTTTGATGGGCATGAGGCTGACTGCTCTCCCTGTGGGGTCGCGTGGGGCGTTGCCTGCCAGCGGGCCCGGAACCCCGTCCCGGGGCCCTCTGCCTGGTCACGGGCAGCTCGATCAAGACGATTCAATGTACCAAGTTAGGCGGGTGCGGGCAAGGAGTCCAGCCAAATCGCCGCGTCCGCCTCAGCGCCGCGCCCTGGCGAACAGGATCAGGAACAACAAGCCATAGAACAAGTTACCGGTCCAGGCGGCCGGGAGCGGCGGCACGGCGCCGGCATGCCCGAGCGCCCGCCCGAAGTTCATGAACAGGTAGTACCCGAAACTGATGCCGATGGTCAGGCCGAAGCCCGAGGCCACGGTCGTCTTGCGCGGTCCCGAGGCCAGGACCACCCCCAGCAGCACGACGATCAGGTTCACCAGGGGGAAAGCGAGGTTGAACTGGAGATCGACCTCCGCGGTGCGGGGATCGCCGCCGGTCTGGCGCACGAGCGCGGCATGCTCGCGCAGCTGGCGGACGTTCATGTCCTCCTGGGCCACGCGGTCCTTCTCGAAGCTGCGCGGCCGGACGGTCAGGTCGGCGGCCGTCAGTCGCGCGAACGCGTGGACGCGCTCGATCTCGCCCTCGAAGACGCGGCGCGTCCCGTCGACGAGCGTCCAGTGCTCGCCGTCCCATTCGGCGCGGGCGGCGTCGATGCGCTCGACCACGCGCGGTCCGTCGCGCGTGACGATCTTCAGGCCCGTGAGCTGGGCGGTCGCGGGGTCGTAGCGGCGCGCGTAGTAGAGGCGGCCGTCCGGGCCCGTCAGCGCGACGTCCTGCGTGGGCCGGATGGTCTCCGGTCGTCCGTGGATCTCCACTTCCCAGACGCGCTCGCGCGCGACGTTGGCCCGCGGCAGCACGTATTCGCGCCACGCCAGGGACAGCCCCGAGACCAGCACGGCCGTCACGATCAGGGGTCGCGTGACCTTCAGCAGGGACCAGCCCGCGGTGAACAGGGCCGTCAGCTCGAGGTAGCGCGCCATCTGCCCGACCGCGAACAGGGTGGCCATCAGCATCGAGATCGGCAGGACGATATCCACGGTCCAGGCGGCCTTGTAGAGGTAGTAGCGCGCGGTTTCCCCCGCCGTGGCCGCGTTGTCGACGAGGCTGCCCATGTGGTCGAGCAGGTCGACGAGCGTGAACAGGATCAGGGATCCCGCCAGGGCGTAGGCCAGGTAGCGCAGGAAGGTGCGCAGCAACTGGCGGTGGATGATGGCCATCAGGCGTCCCCGGTCGTCCGGAGGCGGCGGGCCGTCCCGACGAGAAGCGCGGACAGGGCCGGCGGCCGCCCCTTGCGTACGGTCAGCGCGAACAAGGGGATGCCGACCGCCGTCAGGAACACGTTGGCGCTCCACATCGCGACGGCGGCGTCGAGGCGGCCGCGGTCGGCGAGCTTCTCGCCGCCCATCAGGAAGGCGTAGTAGACCAGGAAGACGGCCAGCGCCAACGTCACGCTGATGCCGCGCCCGCTGCGCGACCCGGCCACGGCCATCGGCACGCCCACGAGGACGAACACGACGCAGGCCACCGGAATGGCGAACTTCTTGTGGAACTCCACGCGGTACTTGTTCTCCTTCCCCCGGTAGCTCTCCAGCAGGCGCGCCTGATAGCGGTCCTGTTCCAGCGCGCGTTCGACCTTCTGCCGGCTTGCCCGGAAATGGCCGTCCAGCAGCTGGCGGCGGGGCCGCGCCGCGTCCTGCCCGGCGGCGACCAACTCGCCGCGTCCGGGCGCGACCAGCGCCCGCCACTGGTGCCCGAGCACGTCGGCGGCCAGTCCGCGCACGCGCTCGCGGACCCCGTCCTGGTGGCCGCGCTCGGTCGCGGCGGCGGCCCGCAGCGCGTTCAGGTCCATTTCGCGGTCCCCGCGGGCCGAGCGTTCGGAGACCTGGAAGTCCTGCTCCATGTCCTCGACCACCAGATTGTGGCGTCGGAAGCGGGTCAGCTGGTAGGTGCCGGGATCCTCGGCGGCGGGGACCTCGTGGATCTCGCCGTCCTCCAGTTCGATCCGCAGCAGGTCGTTCGCGTGGTCGGGGATGATCCGCCCCCGCTCGGCGATCGTCAGCCGCGGCGAAGGGTCGGCAGGCTGGCCCTTCTCGAAGATCGTGACGTCGCCGATCACGCCCGTGCGGTCGTCCTTGCTCCGCACGAAGATCGTCAGTTGCTCGTTCAGGTCGGTGAACTGCTGCTCGCGGATCTCCAGCATCGGTTTCTGGCGCCCGATGTCCTGCAGGAGGTTGACCAGCGTGTGGTTCGAGCGCGGGTAGACGTAGTGGTTGTAAGCCACCTGCGTGGCGCAGATCAGCGCCGCCGCCACGAACAGGGGCCGGGCCAGCGTCCACAGGCTCAGGCCGGTGGCTTTCATCGCCGTAATCTCGTTGTCGGCAGCGAGTTGCCCGATGCCCATCAGGACGCCGACGAGCACCGCCATTGGCACGGACAATGCAAAAGTATACCCCAGGCTCAGGCCCAGGACGCGCGTGGCCAGCACGAACGGGACGCCCTTGCTGACAAACAGGTCGACGTACTTGAACAGCACGTCTATCATCAACAGGAACGTGATGACGAACCAGCCGAAGAGGAATGGTCCCGCCGTCGCCGTCAGTAAGTGCCTGTCAATCAAGCGCATTCGTGGCTTTCGGGTTGTCGGCGGGTTCCGCCTGCGGGGGCGGACCGTGATCCCGCCGCCCCTGCCGGCGGCCGCATGACCGCCGTGTCGTGCCGGAGCCCGGCGCGGCAGGGGCGCGGCCCAGGAGCCATCGCCGACGGCGCGGGGCCGCCGCCCGCCGGGCACAGCCTGACCATTTTCGTGGACGAAGGCACCCCGGACCAGCAGTATTTCGGCGGCCGCGCCCGCCCCAGCAAGGAGTCGCCCGCGTCGTGACGAGGTCGCCTGGCAGGCTCGCTAACGCGTGCCAGCGGACGTGGTTCCCCGCCGCGCGACCGGCTGCCCCGGTCTGCCCGGCGGGACTCCGTGCACTGGCGCTCATCCTGCTGGGAGCGGCCCTGGCGTCGGCGTCGCCGGCGCGCGCCGACCCCGCTTACGGCCCACCTGCCCTGCCCGGCCTGGACCCGCTCCTGCGCAGCACGGAAGAGCCCCGCCTGCTGGGAGCCGACCGGCTGGTCCTGCGCACCCGGCTGCTGCGGCAGGGCGTCGATCCCTTGCGGCAGCCCGGCCTGCGGCCGGGGATGGACACGATCATCCGGCGCCACTGGCACGAGCGGGCGGGAATCGACCTGGTGCGCCAGGAGAGGCTGCGCGAGTACAACGGTCCGCTGGAACTGGCGACCGAGATCGTGCATCCGCGTTTCTTCAACCTGGCGCCGGCGGCCGAGACGCTGCCGGGCGGGTTCACGTGGTACCCGCCGCGTCCGGTGGAAGATCCCGCGGTCGATCTCTTCGTCGACGGGATCGGGGATGCCATGGCGCGGCGCCACGCCGTGTCCGCGCAGCTGGCCCGCACCGATGCTCTGGACCTGACCGCCGCGGGCAAGGGCAGCAAGGACACGAGCCTGCTCAACCTGACCATCCCGGTCAAGCTGCCGCGCACCCTCGAGAAGATCATCGGCAAGGGCGAGAAGACGCGGATCAAGATCACCGGGCGCGAGCACATCGCCCTCAACGGCGAGAGCACCGTGACCAAGCCCTTCGTGCCCAGCGAGCGCGTCACCAGCCAGTCGCTGTTCCCGACGCTGGACATGGAGCAGCAACTGCAGATCAACCTCTCCGGCACGATCGGCGAGAAGATCATCCTCGAGGTGGACCACAACAGCCAGCAGATGGGGCCGGAGGCCACCAAGATCAAGCTGATGTACCGCGGCCTCGAGGACGAGATCATCAAGACCATCGAGACCGGCGATGTCGGCCTCACGCTGTCGGGCAGCCAACTGCTCGGCTACAGCTCGAACAAGTCCGGCCTGTTCGGCCTCAAGGTCACCGGACAGGTCGGCCGCCTCGACTTCACGGCGGTGACGTCCAAGCAAAAAGCCGAGACCAGTTCGAAGTCGTTCAACGCCAAGGGTGGGCAGGTCTCCGACAACATCATCAAGTCGTCGGACTACCTGAACAACCGGTTCTTCAAGCTGGATCTGCCGGAGCTCGAAGGGGCGGGGCGGCAGCCGGGCGAGCGGATCCTCTACACCTCGGTCAAGGTCTTCCGGCTCATGCCCACGGGGCAGTTCCAGCCCGGCGACCTGGCCAACGTCGCGGCCTACGTCGATCAGGCGGGGTTCCGCGCCTGGAACACCGTCGATTTCGCGGCCCCCGCCTTCTACGGGCCCCGCTGGCGCGAGATCACCGCCTTCGACCCGCTGCTGGACTCGGCCGGCGGGCTGGTCGCCATCGACATGCGGACGCGCATGGACGACGCGGACGTGCTGGCCGTCGTCTACACCGTCGTCGATGCCGCGGGCGCCGTCGTGGGCAGCGTCGGCGACAACCCGGACGTGACGGGGCCGACCCAGGCCTTTCCCGGCGGCGAGGGCGATTATTACCGCATGAAGCTGCTGAAGGCCGTGTCCACCAGCACGCCGCTGCACGTGTTCCGCTACGTGCTGCGCAACATCTACTCGCTGGGCGGCTCGAGCATCGACCCTGCCACGTTCGAACTGCGCATCGAGCGCAGTGGTTCGAGCGACCCCCAGCCTTTCCTGGACGAAAACGGCATCGACTACATCCGCATCTTCGGCCTGGACCGCCGCAACGCCCAGAACGCGGGGCGACCGGACGGGCTGGTGGACGCCGGCGACATCTACCTGTTCGACCTGCAGAAGGGTCTGCTCAAGTTCCCGCTCGATTTTCCGGAGCCGTTCAACGGCACCGAAGCGCAGTACCGGGCCTACGCCGACACGAGCGCCTTCGTCTGGGAAGAGAGCTTTCTGCAGCAGAACCGGAGCCCACAGTTCTATGATCCCGACATCCTGTCGAGCAACTACGCGCAGTACGCCACGTTCAACATCGTCGCCCGCCACGCCGCCGCCAGCAGCAGCTTCAACCTCGGCGCCTCGAACATCGAGGAGGGCTCCGAGACGGTCACGCTCGACGGCCGCACGCTGACGCGCAACGTCGACTACGAGATCGACTACACCTTCGGCGAGATCCAGCTCAAGGGCGATGCCGCGAACCTGACGGCCGACAGCAAGATCGCCGTCGACTACCAGTATGCGCCGTTCCTGGGCGGCGGCAACACCAGCCTCATGGGCCTGAGCCTGGGCTACGACCTGGGACGCGACAGCAAGGCGGCGACGAGCTGGCTCTTTCAGAGCGAGTCGATCGTCGGCGAGAAGGCCAAGCTGGGCGAGGAGCCGGCGCGCAACCTCGTGGGCAACCTCAATCTGCAGCACACGCTGCGTCCCGGTTTCCTGACCCGCGTGGCCAACTTCCTCAGCCGCAACGACTCGGAACGCGAGAGCACGCTGCAGTTCTCGGGCGAGGTCGCCATCAGCAAGCCCAATCCGAACACGAAGGGCCAGGTCTACCTGGAGGACTTCGAGGGCGTGGACGCTTCGGACGTGGTCTCGCTCAACCGGCTGGGCTGGTCCTGGGCCAGCGCGCCCTTCCTGGGTGCGGCCTGGCGCGCCGAACACGCCGACGCGCGCGAGTTCACGCCGCTGTCCCGGGTGCCGGTCGTGCGCTGGTTTCTGCCCCAGGATCGTGTGCTGCGCCGCTACCTGAACCCGGACCTGGTCAACCAGGAGCGCGACGAGACGCAGTCGACCATGGACCTCTACCTGCGGACCGGGGGCCTCTGGCAGCCGGACAGCTGGGGCGGCATCATGCGCGGCGTCAGCCGCACGGGCCTGGACCTGTCGAAGTCGCAGTTCGTCGAGGTGTGGGTCAACGACCAGGTTGCGGATCCGGCGCTGCGGTCCGGGCGGCTGCACTTCGACTTCGGCTACATCAACGAGGACGGGTTCTGGCCGCAGGACCAGTCGGGGAACCCGGTCGAGGGAACGTTCCAGAAGGAGGACGGCGTCGACGGCACGACGCCGGACGGCGTCTGGACCTACAACGAGGACATCGGCCTGGATGGTGATGCGTCCGAGGGCGCTTTGTACCGGGCCGACTACGAGTATGACGGCGACCTGCCATTCCCGCGGATCAACCGGACTGCTCGCAACAACAGAGAGGACACCGAGGACCTCAACGCCAACGGCATCCTCGACCGCACCGACGGGTACTACACGATCACGATCGATCTGGCGAACACCGAACCCCTGGTCGACGTCGTGCAGGACTACGACGACGTGCAGGATCTGATCGACCGCAACATCGCCTGGCGCAAGTACCGCATCCCGCTGGCCGCGGTGGATTCGGTGTCGGTCGGCAGCGCCGCCAATCTGAAGGCCGTGACCCACGTGCGCGTCTGGTACGAGAACGACGGCCCCGCCCCGCCGGCGACCGTCCACCTGCAACTGTCGGAGCTGCGCTTCCTGGGCAGCCGCTGGGAGCGCGAGGGCGTGCGGCGCGTCGATGGCGAGATCCTGCTGAGTCCCGCCGAGCGCCTGCCCGGCGAGGAGTTCTTCCTCGGAGAGGTGAACAACAAGGAGAATCCCGACTACACGCCGCCGTTCGCGGTGCACATCGAGAACAACATCCCCGACAAGGAGCAGTCGCTGGTCCTGGATTTCCAGGAACTGGAGCGCGGCCACCTGATGCGCGCCAGCAAGCAGGTCTCGCCGCGCGGCGACGACTACACCGGCTACCGCAACATGTCCTGGTACTGGTTCAACCCCTCGCACGACACGGCCGACCTGGATCTGCTCTTCCGGGTCGGGGCCGACTCGCTGAACTTCTACGAAGTGGCCTATCGGTTCGCCGAGGACGCCGTCAAGACCGGCTGGCACCGGATGTCGATCGGCCTGGCCGAGCTGTCGAACGCCAAGAACGGCGTACTGCGGGACGACGGCTCCCTGCACGCCGTGGTCCAGGACCTCGAGACCGGGCAGGACTACCGGGTGCGGGTGGTGGGGCGTCCGGACCTCCGCCGGGTCCGCCGCTACTACATGGCGGTGGCGAACAACGAGCTCTCGCAACCGGCCAGCGGCCACCTGTACATCAACGATGTCCGGCTGGAGGGCGTCAAACGCGAACAGGGCCTGGCCCGGCGCGCCGGCGCGCGGCTGAACATGGCGGACGTCTACAAGCTGGACTTCGACTGGAAGCACACCGACGAGGAGTTCCACGGACTGGACCGGCGCACGGGCTCCGGGATCGACCACGAGGAGTGGAACCTCCAGACCAGCCTCAACCTCGAGGACTTCGTGCCGCTGGCGGGGTTCCGCCTGCCGGTCAGCGGCAGTCGCCGGCAGGTCATCGACCGCCCGAAGTACGTGACGAACAGCGACATCGAGATCATCGACGTCGGCCTGCTGAACGCCCAGTCGACGGTCAACACCCGCGAGCAGTTCTCGGCGCGCCTGAACCACACGCCGGCCAAAGCCCGCCTGCTGCGCTACCTGGTGGACCCCTGGGCGCTGCAGATCTCGGGCTCGCGCGAAGTCAACAACGGTCCGTTGCTGCTGAACCGCAGTCGCAGCCTGCAGGGTGGACTCACCTACGACCTGCGCATCCCGGGAACGTATGCGCTGGCGGCGTATCCGCTCATCGGCAACGTGCCCATCCTGCGCAGCGTGTCGCTGGTCCCGCGCAAGATCGCCCTCGGCGCGAATTTCAGCGCCACCGAACAGGCTTCGACGACCATCAACGACGCGGGAGTGCCGACGGTGCGGCCGCTCGACCGGCGGCGGACGGGGCGCCTGACCGGCGGTCTCGACTACGCGCCGCTGCCGGTCGTGGACCTGGCGTTCAATGCCGCGTCGGACCGCGACCTGCTGCGCGAACAGCGCAGCCTGGGGGTGAACATCGGGCAGGAGAACCGGCGAGCCTACGAGTTGCGGGTGACGTTCTCGACCCCGAAGGGAGCGCGCATCCCCGGCGGCCTGCTGTTCGCGCCGGCGCGGGCCTTCCTCGCCGGGCTCGACAAGCTGAATCCCTCGCTGCAGTTCAGCAGCTCCTTCGCGGATGTCCACGATCCGGCGGTGCTGCAGCCGGGGGATCAC
>VGXH01000046.1 GCA_016873405.1 bacterium | reverse complement strand
CTGGAACCACACGGCGGCCGAAGGCGCGGCGCGCTTGGAGACGTTCCTGCCGAGCGGGCCCGGCGAGCAGTGGCACGCAGCGAAGGTCGACGACGGCAACGTGATCGTCAGCCGGTTCCCGATCCTGCAGACCTGGCTGGTCAACGGCAGCGTGTTCCTGCGCGAGTCCGCCGCCCTGCTGGACCTGGGCCCCGGGCAGGCCAAGGACCTCCTGCTGGTGGCCTGCCACCTGCGTTGCTGCACGGACGACGCCACGCGCCAGGACGAGGCGGACGGCCTGGTGAAGTTCCTGCGCGACGCGCGCACCGCCGGCGGCGTCATCACGCTGGCGGCCGACACGCCGATCATCCTGGCCGGCGACATGAACCTGGTCGGCTGGCGGCGGCAGCTGGACACGATCGTCACCGGCGACATCCTCGACAATGCGACCTACGGTCCCGATTCGCCGCCCGACTGGGACGGCACCGACCTGGCGTTCCCGCCGTCGCGCCACCCGGACGGACGGGCGGGCTACACCTGGCGCAACGACTCCAGCTCCTACTATCCCGGCCTGTTGGACTGGGTCTTCTACACCGACAGCGCGCTGACGCTGCACCGCCACTACATCCTGGAGACGCGCACGCTGCTGCCGGCCACGCGCACGGCCACCGGCCTGCAGGCGACCGACATCCCCACCGCCAGCGACCACGCCCCGCGCGTGGCCGACTTCACGGTGGGGACCTACGTGTCGTCGGTGCCGGGCGCCGGCGCCGGCGTGGCGCTGCCGGCGCGCCTGCTGCCCAACGCGCCGAACCCGTTCAACCCGGCCACCGAGCTGCGCTTCGCGCTGGACGAGGCGGGCGAGGCGGCGCTGAACGTCTACGACCTGCAGGGCCGCCTGGTGCGCGCCTTCCCGGCCGCGCGTTACGCTGCCGGCGCGCACGCGGTGACCTGGGACGGCCGGGACGCGGCCGGGCGCGCCGTCGCCTCCGCGGTCTATGAAGTCGTCCTGAGCGCGCGCGTGGGCGCGCAGACGGTGCGGCAGTCGCGGTCGGTGGTGCTGGTGCAGTAGGGGATTCCTGACAGCGCCCCGGCGGCCACCCTGCGGCAGGGCGAACGGCCACCGGCGGTCGACCGGTCGCGCTGCGGGGCGGCCATCCCATCTGATTCGATCATGACAAGATACGCCAGCGCGGGCCGGCTTGGCGATCGCCCGTAGGGGCGGCTGCGGTAAACCCTGAGGACCCACGGGACGATATACCTGTCTCAGCCGTCGGCCGTCGCCCCGGCCCCCCGACGCGCGCCGCCCCGATCGACAGGAGGCCCAAGCCATGCGCCCGAATCCGATCATGATGCTGCTGGCGATGCTGGTTGCCGCATCCGCCGTCGCCGCCCCGGCCACAGTGACGCCGCCGAAGCACGACCTGCCCGAGATCCAGGCCGCCGGTCGGCTGCGTCACCTGGGCATTCCCTACGCGAACTTCGTCACCGGCGCCGGCGACGGCCTTGACGTCGACCTGGTGCGGCTGTTCTGCCGCGAACTGGGCGTGGAGTACGTGTTCGTGGAGACCGACTGGGACCGGACGATCTCCGACGTGACCGGCCTGTCGTTCACGCGCGCGGGCAGCGAGGTGACCGTCACCGGCAACGCCGAGCTGCGCGGCGACATGATCGCCCACGGCATGACCGTGCTGCCGTGGCGGCAGAAGCTGGTCGACTTCGCCGAGCCGATGTTCCCGACGCAGATCTGGCTGATCGCGCCGGCGGCCGCGCGCGTGGCGCCGATCGCGCCGTCGGGGAAGCTGACGACGGACATCGAGCGCACGTACAAGCTCATCAACGGCGTCAGCGTGCTGGCCAAGCCGAACACGTGCTTGGACCCGAAGCTCTACGACCTGGCCGGCCACGGCGCGCTGGTGGTCAATTACGAGGGCAGCCTCAACCACATGGCGCCGAACCTGCTCGGCGGCATGGCCGAGCTGACGATCCTGGACGTGCCCGATGCGCTGGTCGCGCTGCGCCGGTGGCAGGGCAAGATCAAGATCCTGGGCCCGCTGTCCGAGCCGCAGCACATGTCGGCGGCGTTCCCCAAGAACTCGCCCCAGCTGGCGGCGGCGTTCGCCGTGTTCCTGGACCGCTGCCAGGCCGACGGCACCTACGACAACCTGGTGCGCAAGTACTACCCGGGCGTGTGGACGTACTTCCCCGACTTCTTCGCGAGCGGGGGCTCCGCCCAGTGACGACGCGGATCGGCAACCCGCGCGGGGCTCTTCGGCGGCCGTGGCTTGCGCCCGCCGGCGTCGGGCTGCCCGCCGTGTTGCTGGTCGCCTACCTGCTCCACGGCTTCTACTCCGGCCTTCAGGTCCAGCGGGCGGCGCGCGAGCGCGACGAGCTGGCGCACACGACCGCGCTGGGCACCTCGCTGGACCACTTCCTGTCCGGCCTGCAGGCGGAGGTGTCCGAGCTCGCGGATCGGCGCGAGGTCAGCGCCTGGTTCGAGAACGCGGCGCTGGGCTTGACGCTCGAATACGGCCTGCGCATCAACCTGCTGGACCTGGAGATGGAGTTCGATCGCCGGCTGGCGCGCCGGCTGCCCGGCGGCGAGCCCGTTTTCGCGCGTCTGGTGCTGGTGGACGCGGACGGCCGCGTGGTCCTCGACTCGCGCGCGCCGCGTCGCGACCCAGGCGCGCTGCTCGACGATAGCTGGACCGCGCCGGCGCCGGGCGACTCGACGGCGCGCGCTGCCGCGGCCTCGTATCTGGAGGACGCCGACAGCATCGTGCTGGCGTCCGAGTGCCGGGTGTTGGGTCGCCACGAAGGCTGGCTGCTGGCGTTCGTGCCGGCGACGACGCTGCTGGCCCAGCTGCAGGGCGGCTGGCGTCCGACCGACGCGAAACTGTGGCTGGCGTGGGAACAGCGTTCGTTGGGTCCGGATCCCGCGGCGGTCCGGGACGACGGCCACGCGCCGCCGCCCCCGGGCGCGACGGCGCTGATCACCGGCGACGGGCGGGGCGAGCGTCCGCGTCTGCTGAGTTCGTCGCGCGCGGCGCACTACCCGCTGGTCGTCACGCGCGCGAGCGTGGTCGAGGGCCCGTTGGCCGGCGACCCGCGGGCGTTCCTGTGGGGCCTGGTCGCGCTGGCCGGCGTGCTGATGGGGCTGTCGGGCCTGGCCTGGCGGGGGCAGCTCCGTTCGCAGGCGCTGGCCGCTCGCCTGGAGGCCGAGGCCGCGCACGCGCTCGATCTGGTGGCGCGTCAGCAGGAGCTTGAGCGCGAGATCGAACGGAGGCGCGAGGCCGAGTGCGACCTGGTCCAGGCGCGCGACGCCGCCGAGGCCGCCAACCGCGCCAAGAGCCAGTTCCTGGCGAACATGTCGCACGAGATCCGCACGCCGCTCAACGGCGTGATGGGCATGACCGAACTGGTGCTGGAGGGAGAGCTGCAGCCGGAGCAGCGCGAGCAGCTGGAGATCGCGCTGGAATCGAGCCGGTCCCTGCTGGCGGTGATCAACGACGTCCTGGACGTGTCGGCGATCGAGGCGGGCGAGATGCGCCTCGAGGCGATCGAGTTCGAGCCCCACGCCGAGCTGGAGAGCATCCGCCGCGCCTTCGTCGCCACGGTCGCCGCGCGCGGCCTGCGGCTGGACTGGGAAGTCGATGAAGCGCTGGCGCCACGGCTGGTCGGCGACCCGGGCCGTCTGCGCCAGGTCCTGGTGAACCTGCTGGGCAACGCACTCAAGTTCACGGCCGCCGGCGCGGTGGGGCTGCGCGCATGTGTGGTCTACGCGACCGACCGCCGCCAGCGCGTCGAGTTCACCGTGCACGACACCGGCATCGGCATTCCCGCCGGCAAGCGCGAGGTCATCTTCGAGGCCTTCCAGCAGGCCGATGCCTCGCACACGCGCCGCTATGGCGGCACGGGCCTGGGCCTGCACATCTGCCGGCGCCTGGCGGCGATGATGAACGGCCGGATCCGGCTCGAAAGCGAGGAGGGGTCCGGCAGCCGCTTCACTCTGACGCTGGAGCTGCCGGTGGTCGGCGCGGCCGCGGTGCCGATGACGAAGCCCGGCCGCCGCGCCTTGCCGCCGGCGCCGACCACGGCGCCGATGCGCCTGCTGGTGGCCGAGGACAATCCGGTCAACCAGGAACTCATCATCTCCCTCCTGCGCAAGTGGGGCCACGACGTGACCCTGACCGAGGACGGAGAGCAGGCGCTGAACGCCTTGCACACCGACTGTTTCGACCTGGCCCTGCTGGATCTGCAAATGCCGGTCCTGGACGGCATCGATGTGGCCCACCGTTGGCGTGAGCACGAAGCGGCCGGGGGCGCGCCGCGGTGGCCGCTGGTGGCGCTGACCGCGCGCGCCATGCCGGAGGATCAGGAGGCCTGCCGCCAGGCCGGCATCGACGTCCACGTGTCCAAGCCGCTCAACAGCCGCGAGCTGCGCGCGACGCTCGAGCAACTGGCGCCGGCGCGACGCGCAGTGACCGCGCCGCGCTAACGTCCGTCGTCGCCGACCCGCTTGACGTAGCAGGACGCACCCGCACAGCACGCCGCGGCGAACTGCCGGAACGCCGCCACGCGATCGCCCAGGACGCAGCGCGTGCGCTTCGGCAGCAGACCGTCCGGTGTGCTCACGCCGCGCTCCCGGCCGCGGCCGCCCGTCGCCGCGTCTCGCCCTCGCCGCGCTGCGGCGCCGCTGCGCTCAGCGAGAGGGCGGCCACCCCCAGCGCGACACAGAAGCACCAGCCGCCCGGCAGCAGCTTGAGTTGGGGTCCGCCGGTGGCGCTGGCGGCCGCGCGCAGCCCCAGCACGAACACGATGCCCAGCGCGGCGATCATCCAGCCCCGCCAGCGCAGCCAGCGGATGGTCGCGCGCAAGGGCGCCGGCTGCGCGCGCGGCGGCAGCCAGGCGGCAAGCAACGCCGCCAGCAGCAGCAACAGGGGCAACACGACGAGCACGGTGTTCACCAGGACGACGTTCAACAACGGCTGCTTGTCGGCGACGTGGCGCAGGAACTCGAGCAGGTTCAGCTCGCGCGAGAACCTGATCGCCAGCAGGCGGATGGTGCCGTGCACGAAGTCCAGCGCCGATGTGGCGGCGTAGAGCGCCAGCGCCAGCACGGTCAGCGGCCGCGCCAGGCGCCGGGCGGTAGCGGTGTCCATCAAGCCGAAGACGCGACGCATGAGGAAGCCTCCCTGGCGCGGAAGCGGGGGCGCCGCCCTGGCGCCCCCGGCTTCGAATATACGCTGCGCCGCGGCCTACCGGAAATCGAACCCGACCGTGAACTTGACGTCAGGCGAGTCGGCCGCGCCGAGCTTCACTTCCAGGAACAGCTCGTTCCCGGCCGAGAGCCGGCGGCTCATGCCGCCCAGGAAGTTCACGCCCACCTCGGTTTCGGAGTTGTCGCCGGGGCCGCCTTGGTCGTCCCAGGTGTAGAAGTTCAGGCCCAGGCCGCCGCCCACGTAGAAGCCCCAGTGCGAGCGGTTGCGCCGGTCGAACTTGTAGACCAGCTCGGGATTCAGGGCGACCAGAGTCAGATCGTCCCCGAAGCCGATCTCCACGTTGGGGATGAACCAGCCGTCGTTGAACAGCTCGCCGGCGTTCAAGTGTGCGCCCAGGTGCACCTGGTCCGGGTCGATCGTCAGGCCGCCGCGCAGGCCCCAGGTCGTCTGGGCGCCGGCGGCGCCGGCGGCGCCGGCGGTCAGCGCCATGGCGGCCAGGGCGCACAGCAAGATCCTCTTCATGGGTGGTCGACTCCTTTGTGGTCGTCCGCGCTCGCGGAGGTCGGTCTGCGGAGGGCGGCGTCGCGAGTGGTCGCCCCCGTGCCTGTCCGGCCCAGCATAACAGCGAGGCTCTCATCTCACAACGAAGCCGCGCCCGGCCCGCCGCCATGGCAATGCTTGGTCTTGCGTCCGCTGCCGCACGGGCAGGGCTCGTTGCGCCCGGCGCGCGCCACGGCCTGGGCCAGCATCGCGTCGCGCTTCGCCGCCTCGCGGCCCGCGTTCGCGGGGGGGCGTCCGTCGCGCAGCTCACGGGCCATGAACTCCAGCCAGGGGTCGAGGTGCCGGAAGAACGCGAGGTAGCCCTCGCAGAGGTGGTTCAGGCCGGGCTCGCCCTCGGGCGTCAGGGCGAAGCGATCCTTCGGGCAGCCGCCCTGGCAGAGCGCCAGCACGTCGCAGCGGCGGCACTGCCCCGGCAGCGCGTCCTGCTTGGCGCGGCCGAACGCGCGCTGGGTCTCACCGGTGACCAGCTCGCCCAGCGGTGCCTGCAGGATGTTGCCCAGCCGGTGCCCAGGCTCCACGTAGTGGTCGCAGCTGTAGAGGTCGCCGTTGTGCTCGAGCGCCAACGCGTTGCCGCAGGTCGGCGCATGAATGCACAGTTCGTGGCGGCCGAATTTCGCCGCCAGCGCCACGTCGAAGGCCTGCACGAAGACATCGCCGATGTCGTGCCGCAGCCACTCGTCGAAGACAGCGATCAGGAACCGGCCCCAGGCCGCGCCGCTCACCGAACGCGGCGCGGCGCGGTGGCCTGCCTGTGTGTACAGAGAGCGGGGCGCCTTGCCGCCGGTGCCCCAGCCGTCGGCGGCGCGGTCGGCACCGTCCTCTGTCACGCGCTCGACCACGGGGATGAACTGCAGGTGTCGGGCGCCCAGCTCGTCGCGGAAGAAGCGGTAGATCGGCAGCGGCTGGTCGGCGTTATCGGCGTGCACGGTACACAGTATGTTGACGGCGACGCCTTGCTTCTGGAGACAATCCCAGCCCGCTCGGACCTGGTCGAACGAGCCCGCGCCACCCTTGTTGACCCGGCCCCGGTCGTGCAGGATGCGGGGGCCGTCGAAGCTCACGCCGACTAGGAAGTCGTGCTCCCGAAAGAATTTGGCCCAGCCATCGTCCAGGCGGGTGGCGTTGGTTTGCACCGTATACCGTACACGCTGGCCCGGGCGACGGCAGGCTTCGGCCAGGGCCACGGCCTTCTCGAAGTGCGGCAGGCCCATCAGCGTCGGCTCGCCGCCCTGCCAGGCCAGGTCCACCTCGCCGTCGGGGTGCGCATCCAGGAGCTGGCGCACCCAGGCCTCCAGCACGGCATCGTCCATGCGGAACCGGCTGCCCGGGTAGAGCTGCTCCTTCGACAGGAAGAAGCAGTACGAGCAGTCCAGGTTGCAGACGGCGCCCGTGGGCTTGCCCAGCAGGTGGAAGGCGTGGCGGTCCATGGCGCGAGTGTACCGCAGCCGGGCCGCGCGCGGACAGCCCGGTCCTCGTCCTACCAGCCCAGCGCCCCGCGCGCCAGGCCGAGGGCCGCCCCGCCGCAGATCAGCCAGAACGAATTGACCTGCGTGCGCGCCAGCAGGACCAGCGCCGCCAGCGTGGCCGCGGCGCTCGGCACGTCCACCAGCACCGCGCGGCCCAGCTGCCAGGTCACCGCCGCCATCAGAGCGAGGGCCGCCACGTTCACGCCGTCCAGGAAGGCGCCCAACCCGGGCGAACGCTCGCGCCCGCGCAGCAGCGGTCCCGTCAGCGCCACGAACACGAACGAGGGCAGGAAGATGGCGAGCGTGGCGAGCAGCGCCCCGGGCACGCCGCCCAGCAGGTGGCCGATGAAGGTCGCCGCCGTGAACAGCGGACCGGGCGTGACCTGGCCGGCGGCGACCGCGTCGAGCACCTGCTGCTCGGTGAGCCAGCCGAAGCGCGTGACGAACTCGGCCCGCAGGAAGGCCAGCAGCACGTAGCCGCTGCCGTACATGACGGCGCCGATCTTCAGGAACGACAGGAACAGCAGGGGCAGGCTGAACGGAACGGTCATGGCGGCGGCCGTCGCGGCGGCCACGGCGCCGGCGGCAGGCGGCGCGCCATCGCGCACGGTCGCGAGCGGGCCGGCCAGCACGGCCGCCAGCGGGCCGCCGCTCCCGCGCGCTCCGCGCGCCCCGCGCGCGCCCAGCGCCAGCAGCCCCGCCCCGAACATCAGCGCGATCTCGTTGACGCCCAGCAGCGCCAGCACGAGCGCGCCGGCGCCCAGAGCGCCGGTCAGCGGCCCCTTGACGGCCTTCGGCGCCAGGGTCCACAATGCCTGCGCGATGATCGCGATCATCACCGCCTTGACGCCCGCCAGCAATGACGCGGCCTGCGGCAGCGCTCCGTACTTCTCGTACATCCAGGCCAACCCCAGCACCATGACGGTGGCCGGGACGATGAACGCCAGGCCCGCGACGGCGAAGCCGCGCCAGCCGGCGCGCTCGCGCCCCAGGTGGATCGCCAGTTCGGTGGAATTCGGCCCGGGCACCAGGTTCGCCAGCCCGATCAGGTCCAGGAAGCGCGCGTCGTCCAGCCAGCGCCGCCGGCGGACGACCTGCTCGTGCATCAGCGCGATGTGGGCGGCCGGGCCGCCGAACGAGGTCACGCCCAGCCGCAGGAAGAGCGTGGCCACCTCGCGCAGCGGAGAGCTCATGCGGGCCTCTCGGGATCGGCGCCGCCTGGCTGCCGCGGCGCGCCGTCCGGTCCGGCGTGGCCGCCCAGCTGCTCCAGCTCCCGCGCCAGGAACTCGGTCAGGCTGCCGCAGACCACGTCGCACAGTTCGAAGACGCGGCTGTCGGCCACCGCGTAGTAGACGAACATGCCCTGCCGGCGCCGCTGCACCAGGCCGCCGCGCAGCAGCAGCTGCAGGTGCTTGGAAACGCTGGCCTGGGCCGCGCCCGTGGCGGTCACCAGGTCGGCCACCGACATCTCGCCCGCCTCGAGCGTCTGCAACAGGCGGAGCCGGACCGGGTCGCCGAGCAGCCGGAAGCGTTCGGCGATCAGCTCCAAGGTCTTATCGTTCAACACGTTGCCGGACATCGCGCTTTTCTCCTTCCGAAGCCCTTGACGTCGTCGATGAAATCTAATATATTAGATTATGTGCATATGGTCAATGGGCCATGAAGTAAATATGGTCGGAACGGGTCGCCTGCGCAAGAGCGCGCCGCGGCCCCGGGCCCCTGACGACGGAAGGTAGGACCATGAAGAGAACGGAATCACGGGCGCTGGCGGCGCTGCTCGCGCTGGCGGCGGTCGCGGGCTCTGGCCCGGCCGCCATGGCGGGCGAGGCCGCCACCGGGACGCTGGCCCTGCCGGCCGCCGTGGAGCTGGCCCTGCGCAGCAGCCCGCTGGTCCTGCAGGCGCAGGCGCAGCAGGAGCAGGCCGCGGCCGGGCGCCGCGAGGCCGGCGCCATGCGGCTGCCGCACCTGCAGGTGCGCGAGGTCGCGCTGCGCACCGACTCGCCGGCCGACGCCTTCGGCCTGCAGCTGATGCAGGAGCGCTTC
>VGXH01000045.1 GCA_016873405.1 bacterium | reverse complement strand
CAGCACGGTCAGACCGCCGAGTCCCGAGTCGAAGACCCCGATCGGCGCCTCGCTCCCGGGAACCCTCGCGCGCGCGGCCGCCACGTCAGCGCCACCGCCGCGGCGCGAGCGGCCGCGACAGGTCGAGATGGCCGCCCAGCGTTGACGGCTGTCGGCCCTCGACCAGGATCGTGCAGGTGGCGACCTGCGGGAAGTTGGCCGCCAGCGTGCGCAGGATCGTGCCGAGGGTCGCCGCCTCGGCGGCGCTGCCGCCCGGGTGGCGCAGCACCAGTTCGCCGGAGAAGTCCACCACGGCGACGCCGCGCTCCGCGTCCAGGAACGCGGCCAGGGCGCGCGTGCCCCGCGGCAGCGCGCTGACGGCGCGACCGCTCCGCGGCCCGTCGCACAGGGCGGTCATCACCGCGAGCAGGTCGCGGTCCGGTCGGCCGCCGGCGGGCAGGCGCCGCTCCTCGACCAGCCAGCCGCCGCCGTCCCGCCGCGGGAACTCCAGGGCCGCCGCGCGGTCGGCCGCGACGGGCAGGACGGGCGCCGCCGCCTCGCGCTCCGCGAGGGCGGTCAGGTCGTCGCCGTGACCCGCCGAACCGAGGAGCCGCCAGGCGATCCCGCCGGCGCCGGCCACGAGCAGCACCAGCGCCAGGCCGATGACCATGCCGCGGACAGACAGCCCTCGACCGTCCCGGCCCGGCGACGCGGCGCTCATCGACCGACCCCCGAGCCGATCCCGGCGCCGGCGCTCGCGTAGGCAAGCACCGCGTCGCCGATCGCGCGGGCGAGCAGGCGCTGATAAGCGCGATCACCGAGCAGCAGCACCTCCTGCTCGGGGCTCACGAAGCCGAGCTCCACCAGGACTGCCGGCATGAAGGCGCCGACCAGGACGCGGAAGCCGGCCTGGCGCACGCCGCGGTCCGGCATACCCAGAGCGCGGCTGGCCCGAGCCTGCAGGAACTCCGCGAAGCGGCTGCTCTCGGAGATGTAGCGGTTCTGCACCAGTTCCCAGACGATGAACTCGACATCGCCGGGTTCACGTCCCCCGGCCGCGGTCCCGTTCTCGACCGCCTCCACGCTGCGGGCCCAGTCGCTGCCGGCGGGCGAGAGGAACCAGGTCTCGAAGCCGTTCGCCTGGTCGTCGAACCAGCTGTTGCAGTGCAGGGAGATGAAGAGATCGCCGCCGGCGGCGTTGGCGAACTCGGCTCGCGCGTCGATCTCGAGCGACTCGTCCCGTTCCCGCGTGAGCAAGACGCGCAGTTCGCTCTCCTGCTCGAGGTATCGCTTCAGCTCGCGCGCGACCGCCAGGTTCACGTCCTTCTCCAGCGTCCCCTGCGCTCCCACCGCACCGGTGTCGCCGCCGCCGTGGCCCGGGTCGACCACCACCGCGCGCAGCGGCCTGGTCGGCGCCGGTTCCGGCGCCGGACCGACCGGCGCGTCCGGCGCGGCCAGAGCGACGGAATCGCCGCCGGCCCTGAACGCCGGCGCCACGTGCACGACGACGTCGCGGCCGCCGTCGACGGCGTACGAGCGGTGCTCGCCCGCCGCGTCGTCCAGGCGCACGGTGACCAGCAGCCGGTCCGCGTCCTGCCTGGCCTCCACGCGCTCCACCAGGCCCGACGGCGCGGCGCGGCCCCATCCGGCGACATCGGCCCGGGCGTCGCGGAGCGTCAGTTCGATGCGGTCGCGTACGGGGCGGTCGACCGACCATGAGAGGGCTTCGCGGCAACGCACGTGCACGGCCGTGCCGTCGCCCAGCGCCTCGATGACGAGGCCATCGACGTTGTCGTCGGCCGAGCCCAGCACGAGCCGGCCCACGGCGGGCTCCCAGGCGACATCCAGGTGCGCGGCCGGCCCGATCACCTGCAGCAGGGTCGTCAACGGCAGCCACAGCTCACCGTCGTGATCGAGCACCGGCACCGGCAGCAGCGCCTCGGTCGCGCCGACCAGGACGACCCGACTGCCGCCGGTCACCGTGAAGTTCCGGCCGTCGACGCCCAGTTCCAGGCGTCGCAGCGAATCCTGCCAGCCGCGGGTCGCGCGCAGCAGCGTCGCCATGTCCGCCGAGCGCAGGTAGAGCTCGCGCGAATCCTGCAGCAGGCGGCGCGCGACCACGGGCAGCGACTGGCGTGTGTCCCGCCGCTCGACGACGAGGTTCTGCGGGGCGGCGCCCGCGTCCACGCGCGTCCAGGCGCGGGGCGCCTCGTCGGTGTCGTCCGCGCGGGCCGGCGCGGGCGCGCCGTCGACCGCCGCGGCCAGCCACAGCGCCGCTGCCACGGCCGCCCGCCACGCGGTTCGTCGAGGATCCCTCATCGCGCGCGCATCCTCACGGCTCGCGGCGGCCAACGTGCTGGGCGATCCGCCGCTGGACATCCTGCTTCGCCTTCGCCTCGCGCTTGTCGTGGAGCTTCTTGCCGCGGCCCAGCCCGAGTTCCAGCTTCGCGCGCCCGTCGCGGAAGTACAGGCGCAGCGGCACCAGCGTCAGCCCCTTCTCCTCCAGCTTCGGCACGATCCTGCGGATCTCGCGCCGGTGCAGCAGCAGCTTGCGGCGGCGGAAGGGCTCGTGGTTCTCGCGGTTGCCCTGCTCGTAGGGCCCGATGTGCATCTTGACGATCCAGCCCTCGCCGTCGCGGATCTCGCCGTAGGCATCGCCCAGGTTGACGCGACCCTCGCGCAGGGCCTTGACCTCGGTCCCCTGCAGGACCAGGCCGGCCTCCCAGGTCTCGAGGATCTCGTACTCGTGCCGGCCGCGCCGGTTCGTGGCGACGATCTTCATGCCCGCTGGATCGACCTTGCGTGCCATCTGCGGCTCCCGCCCGCTCCGCCCCCGGCGCCCGGGCCGACCGCGGCGCCCGCTGGTCGGCCGCCGCCCGGCGGAGGGGCCGCATCGTTGAACACTGGCTGCAGAATATACCCGCTGCGCGGGGCGCTGCCAATCGGCGATGGCCGCAACCCCGAGGTACGTGCCGTCGAAATTGTGTCCGGGCCTGCAGGGACGTCTACGGTATCCCGAAACATGCACTACGGTGATCTAATTTAACGTCTCGATCCTCCGAGCGTGCGATTGCAGGGCAAGACACAATTTCGACGGCACAACTCACAAGTCGGGGCCGGACATGAAAATCGGCGGCCGGGTTGACAGCTTCCCAGACGCCCGCTAGATTGGCGCCGCCTGCCCGCCCGGCGGTGCCGGCCGCGGAAAACGCAATAGTGCCCAGGTGGCGGAATTGGTAGACGCGCTACGTTCAGGTCGTAGTGGGGTTTCCCCGTGGGAGTTCGAGTCTCTTCCTGGGCACCACAGGTTTTTCGAGCGGTTCGTGATTCCTGACGCAACACCACCGGCGGGACAAGGTCCCCTGCCTCGGCAGGGGATTTTTGTGCCCGCTGCCGCCGCCCGCTGCCGCCGCCCGCCGTCGGCGCCGCGCCGACGCCGACGGCATGGATTCTGCACGTGCTGCCCTGGTCTGCGACGCCGGTTCCGGCGGCGCGGTCACGGGCAGGGCAACCTCCTGTCCGGCATCAAGTTGCAAGCCGGCAACCGGTGTCCCGCGCGGGTCCCTGGTCGGAGGCAGCCATGCGGTGGTTCGATATCATCCTGCCCGAGCCGGGCGTCAATGGGCGGTTCGATCGCGATCTGGCGGAAGTCGCCGACGCGGCCCGGGCCTACCGGGAGATCCAGAGCCGGGACGGGTTGGACGCTCCCAGCCTGATCGCGGTCGCCGAGGCGGCGGGCCGGACGCTGCTGGCGGCGGTGGCCGGCGCCGTGCCGGGAGCCTTCGACCGCACGCGGCGGGCTGCCACGCTCGAGTCGCCGATCCTGGGCGAGGCCGCGCACGACGCGCTGACGGGCTTCCACCTGGTGGTCGACCCCGCCTGGCTCGGGCTGCCGTGGGCCTGGCTGCACAACGGCCTCAGCTTCGTTCTGGAGCAACATCCGCTCTGCGCCGGGACGCGCCCCGCGGCGCCGCCCGCTCACCGTGCCGGTCGGCCGTGGATGCAGCGGCAGGTGCGCGCCGGCTACCTGGTCGGCGACGGCGGCGCCCAGGACCTGCGCGCGATCGGCGACCAGTTGCGGTCGGCCGGCGCGCGACCGCCCGAACTGCTGTTCATTCCCGGCCACAGCGACCCGCAGACACGGCGCCTGATCTACCGCGAGGCCGAAGCGATCGCCGATGCCCTGGGCGGCGGACCCGGCGGCCTCCCGCTGGCGCGCCTCGAGGTGCCGGTCGAGGCCGTCACGCCCGGCCTGCTCTGCGAGCAGAACGTCGCCTATCAGATCCTGCACTTCGCCGGCCCCACGAGCGCGCCCGCGCGCCATGACGACACGCTCGGCGAATACTGGATGAACCGGCTGCTGGAGGAGACTTCGTATCCTGACGGCGACGCGCTGGCCGAGGCGCTCGGCTGCGAGGGCGAGGTGCTGGGCATCGATCCGGTCACCTCGCTGCTGGACGACGTCTGCGCGAACTACGCGCGCCGGCCCGCCCGGGCCGCTGCCGGCGCCCCGGCGGGCGGCGTCCTCGACCGCGCGGCCACGGCACCGTCGTGGCTGCTGGACGATTTTCCGGTCGCGCCCGAGTTGCTGGCCCGCCGCGGACAGCTGCCGCCGCTCGTCGTCTCCAACAGCTGGTGCGCGGTGCCTGAACTGGGAGCACGGTTCGTGCGCTCCGGCACGTCCACGTTCGTCGGCCCGCTGGTGCCGCTCTACAGCCGCCCGGCCCGCCTGTATGCAGGTCTTCTCTACCGGAGCCTTGGCCGCGGCTGGTGCGCCGGCGCCGCCGCGTGGCAGGCGTCCGCCGAGTGCCGTCGCGAGCTCGGCGCCGAACATCCGGCCTGGCTCTCCTACGGCGTGCTGGGTTTCGGCAGCCTGGCCCTGCAGTACCTCTGAGCAGCGGGCACCCGCCGGAGGGCCGCCGCCAGGCGCGCGATCCCCGCGCGCGCGTTGGCGACGATGGCGGCGATCTCCTGCGGCGTGGCCTCGTCCTGATGGATGCCGGCCGCCGCGACGCAGACACAGTCGGCGGCCGCGGCCACGGCCTCGGCGCACTCGCGGGCCAGCGGCCCTTCCCGGTGCGGCGGCAGGACGAGCAGGCCTCCGCCGGCCGGCCCGCCGGGCGGCCCGGCCAGAGCCACCGCGCCCGCGTGGGCCTGCCCCCCGGTCAGCGTCACCAGCAGATCCCGGCCCAAGGGCGTCACCTCCAGGCGCACGGCCCGGCGTCCGCGACCGACGGTCACCGGCCCCGGCAGGGCGGCCGCATTCCAGACCGTGGCCCGCGTGCGCGGCTTTCGCGTGTCCATGCAACCCTCCCGTCGCCTCAGCCGTCATATCCGGGTGCCGCCCGCCGGGCGCGCGGACCCGGTCGCCGCCGGGGCCGGGCGCCGCGTCCGGCTGGTGCGGGCCGCGCCCGCGGCGGTATACTGCCCGCACGCGCGCGGCTTCCGCCCGCCGCCCGCCGCCGCGGGTCACCTGCAACGCGCGCCGCCCGGCGGGGGATGCGGCGGCCGCGGAACCACGGAGCTCCATGCCGCCGATCCGGCAGCAGACGCACGTGTTGTCGGGCCTCGCCCGGCGGCTCCAGTCGCGCCAGATGCATCTGGCGCTCGGCGCGCTGACCCTGGCGGCCGTCCTGTTCAGCGGCTACGACGCCACGCGCACGCGCCCGAGCGACGGCACCGTCTGGCTGCTCGGCCGCCCGCAACTCGAGGTTCTGGACGTGCTGCCGCGCCCGCAGGACCCGGCCACGCCGCTGCGCGCCGGCGACATCATCGTCGGCCTCGGCGGCTCGATCGTCGGCTCCCCGCAGAACGCCGCCGCCGAACTGCGCCGGCACCAGCCCGGCGAGCGGATCAACTATCTCATCAAGCGGGACGGGCGGCAATTGACCGTCTCGGTCCCGCTGACCTCGACGCGCGTCGACCTGAAGGACTACGCGGTGAACGTGGTCCTGGCCCTGATCTACCTGGTGATCGGATTCGTCGTCTACCTGCGCAGCCAGGACGACCGTCCCGCCGCGCTGTTCTTCGTCCTGTGCCTGCTGTTCGGCCTCTACTTCATGACCAACCTGCAGGCCGCGAGCTACTTCCTGGGCGCCATCATCACCCAGAACCTCGGCGCGTTCGCGCGGTTCATGCTGCCGGCCGTGTTCCTGAACTTCTTCCTCGTGTCCCCCACCAAGAAGCTCGTCCTGCTGCGGCATCCTTTCCTGGTGCCGCTGCTCTACCTGGCGCCGTGGGCGCACTACCTGCGTTTCACGCTCGACCAGTTCCTGGGCGAGCAGGGCGCGCGGATCCACGCCGCCAGCTGGATCGTGCTGGGCATGTACTACATGTGCGGCCTGGCGGCGCTGCTGCACGCCTACTTCAGCTGCCGCGACCCGCTGCTGCGCCGGCGCGTGCGGATCCTGACCGTCGGCACGCTGGTGGCGGTGGTGCCGTTCCTGGTGTTCAAGATCGGGATGGAGGAGCTGTCGTTCCGCACGGGACTGACCCGCCTGGGCGCCCTTCCGCTGGCGGCGATCCCGATCTCGTTCGGCTACTGCGTGGCCCGGTACCAGGTGCTGCAGATCGACGTCCTGCTCAAGCGCAACCTGTCCTACGCGCTGCTGACCTTCACGATCTGGAGCTGCTTCCTCGGCGGCGCCTGGTGGCTCGGCAGCCGCGTGCTGACGCTGTTGCCGGGAGCCGGCCCGCTGACCGCCGCCGGCACGGCGCTGGCCGTCGCCGCCGGGCTGTGGCCCCTGCGGCGGCAGGCGCAGCGCGCGCTGGACGCGCGCTTCTATCACTCGCGCGACAACCTGGCGCTGCTGATCGAGGAGTTCAGCAAGGAGATCCCGCGCCTGTTCCAGCGCGAGATCATGCTGCGCTGGGTCGGTTCGCGATTGCAGTCCGTGCTCGACCTGCCCAGCCTGACGGTCTACGTCGCGACGCCGGGCGGCGATGGGGCCGGCTTCGTCCTCGGCTCGCTGACCCGGCCCGGCCCCGCGCGCGGCGAGCCGGCGGCGAACGGCGGCGCGGCGGCGCCCCGCGCGCGCTACCCCGAGCACCTCTCGCTGCCGGGTCTGGCCCGCTACCTCGTCCGCCACGGCGAACCCATGTGGACCGAAGCGCCGGACGCCGGCCAGGCGCTGGGCAGGCAGGCCATCACGCGAGAGCAGGTGGAACTGCTCGCGCGCCTGCAGGAGCAGCGCGCGCTGGCCGAGGACGGCGTGGAACTGCTGATCCCCATGGTGCTGCACGGGCGGCTCGTCGGCCTGTTCGCGCTGCCCAGGCGGCCCGGCGACGGCGAGTACCAGCTCCATGAACTGCGTCTGCTGACCATCGTCGCGGGCCAGGTGGCGCTGCAGCTGGAGAACACGCGCCTGTACGCCGAGGAGGCGACCAAGCTCCGGCTCGAGGAGGAGATGGCGATGGCGCGCCAGATCCAGTCCCGCCTGCTGCCGCGGCGCCTGCCGGCGGCGGCCGGGCTCGAGATCGACGCCGTCAACATCTCCAGCAAGCAGGTCTCCGGCGACTACTACGACGTCATCGAACGCCATGACGGGCGCCTGGCCGTCGTCATCGCCGACGTCAGCGGCAAGGGGGTGCCGGCCTCGATCCTCGCGTCGAACCTGCAGGCGGCGCTGCGTGCGCAGTGCGACATGTGCGACTCGCCGGGCCTGCTGCTCGAGCGGGTCAACCGGCAGGTCCACGCCAGCACCGACCCGCAGCACTTCGCCACGCTGTTCCTGGCGTTGTTCGACCCGGCTACCCGGCAACTCGTCTACAGCAGCGGCGGCCACAACCCGCCGCTGCTCGTGCGCCGCGACGGGAGCTGGGAACTGCTGAGCGAGGGCGGGCTGCCGCTGGGCGCCTTCGATTTCGGCAGCTACGACGAGGGCCGACTCGTGCTGGAGCCGGGCGACCTCCTGTTCATGTACACGGACGGCCTGACCGAGACGAAGGGCCCCGACGGCGACGAGGATTTCGGCGAGTCGCGGCTGGGAGAACTGCTGCGCAGCGAACGGGACCTGGCGTTGCGCGACCTCTTCACCGCGATCACCCAGAACCTGCACCGCTTCAGGGGTCGCGAGGACGCGGACGACGATATCACGATGATCGGACTGAAGGTGACGACGGTCGAGCGGATGGCCATCGCCGGCGGGGAGTCGGCCTAGGCGCGGGACAAGACACGGGTGGAGGCGGCGACGTGAAGTGGCTCATCATCGCGCTGGCGGCGGCGGCGGCGCTCATCGGGATCGGGTTCGTGGCGACCGGCTCGCGGGGCGAAGCGCGCTTGTCGCGCAACCCGGAGGCGGCGGCGCTGTGCGAGGAAGGCACCGCCGACCTGCACGCATTGAGGCTGCGCGCCGCGGTCGAAAAGCTGGGACGGAGCCTGGAGCTGGATCCCGCCCTGGCCGAGGCCTCCATCTCGCGCACGATGGCCTACGCGCGACTCGGCGAGCGCCAGAACCTCAAGCGAGAGATGGCCCGGGCCGACAGCCTGACCGGGCTCCTGAAGGACGACCGCCGCCGCCTTCTCGCCCAGCTGCGGCTCGGCGCCTTCCCTTCTTCGCGGTTCGTGAGCATGTTCGACTCGGTCTACGGCGTCCTCGAGGTGCAGGCGCCGGACAACATCTACGTCCTGGAGGCCGGCGCCGGCCGCGTGGCGCTGAAGCAGGACGACGAGGCGACCGCCCGCGCCTGGCAGCGCATCCTCGAGCGCGACCCGAACTACGCCAACGGCTACAACATGTTGGGCTACCACGAACTGAAACGCGGCAACTTCGACCTGGCCATCGAGTACATGCAGAAGTACGCGTTCCTGGCTCCCGAACTCGCCAACCCGCACGATTCGCTCGGCGACGTGTACATGGTGCTCGGACGCTACGAGGAGGCCGAGGCGGAGTACCATGCGGCCGTCAAGCTGCAACCCGATTTCTACTGGTCCATCATCAACCTCGGGCGCGTGTACCTGGCCCGCGGACAGATGCGCCGCGGCGTCGAGATCCTCGACGCGCTGCGCACGCAGGTCGCCGGCTCCCAGCTCGAGATCGATGTCGACCGCGCGATCATCAACTCGTTCCGTCGTTCGGACCTTGACGCGGAACTCGACGCCGCGACGGCGCGCTTCATCGCGCGCTATCCGGACGAGAAATCGACGCCCGTCCGGCGCGCCATCCGGCTGGCCCGTCTCGGCCGGACCGATGAGGGACGTGCGGTCATGGACTCCAGCCTCGCCCTGATCCGCGCCGACTCCGCGTACGCCAGGTTCGACGCGGTGCGGCGTGACACCGACGGCACGGTGCATCTCTACGACGCGATGGTGGCCGATCTGGCGGGA
>VGXH01000044.1 GCA_016873405.1 bacterium | reverse complement strand
GGGGCGCGCCCCCGCCGCGGCGGCGTTCGCCGGCATTGTGGTCGAGGGCGTCAGCAAGGCCTTCGGACCCAAGATGGTGCTCGACGGCACCGACCTCCTGATCAACAAGGGCGAGACGCTGGTCATCATCGGGCGCAGCGGCGAGGGCAAGTCGGTCCTGCTGAAGCACATCGTCCGGCTCCTGGAACCGGACGCCGGGCGCATCTGGGTGGAGGGGCAGGAGGTCTCGGCGCTGGAACACGGGCCGCTGATGGAGTTGCGCAAGCGGTTCGGCTTCCTGTTCCAGGGTGCGGCGCTGTTCGACTCGATGACGATCGGCAAGAACATCGGGCTGATGCTGGAGGAGCACACCGACTGGCCCGCCGCGCGAATCCGTAACCGGGCCTGCGAGTGCCTGCGGCAGGTCGGCCTGGTCGGCGCCGAGGACAAGCTGCCCAGCGAACTGTCGGGCGGCATGAAGAAGCGCGCCGGGCTGGCCCGGGCCATCGTCATGGAGCCCCAGTATATCCTGTACGACGAGCCGACGACGGGCCTGGACCCGATCACGGCCGACGCGATCAACGACCTGATCCTCCAGTTGCAGCAGGAACTGGGTGTGACCAGCATCGTCGTCACGCACGACATGCCGAGCGCCTTCAAGATCGCCGACCGCCTGGCGATGCTCAGCAAGGGGCGCATCGTGTTCACCGGGACCGTCGACGAGGTGCGCTCGACCTCGCACCCGATGGTCAGGCAGTTCATCGAGGGCCGCTCGCAGGGGCCGCTGGGGGCGTTCTGACCGCAACGGGGCAGTGGCGCGCGCCGCCGCCGGGCCCGGGGGGAAGCCGATGCGAGGCAGACTCAACGAAGTCCAGGTCGGTCTGGTGACCATCATCGCGGTGGCGGTGCTGGTCTGGGGCATGCTCTGGCTGAAGAACATCGACCTGCGCAAGGGTTCGCTGATGTATCAGGCCGACTTCCCGCAGGTCGAAGGGCTGCGCGTGGGCGACCGGGTGCAGGTCCGCGGCATCCGCATGGGCGAGGTCTCCGACCTGCGGATCCTGCCACAGGCCGTGCGCGTCGAGATGCAACTCGCGGACGCCGTGAAGTTGTGCGACGACGCGACCGTGACCCTCGGCGAGAAGGGCATCGTCGGCGAGGTCGTGATCGAGATCGATCCCGGCACGGGCAACCCGGTGCAGGAGGGGCACATCTTCCCGGGGCGCGCCGCCGGGACCATCGCGGCGGTCACCGACGCGGCCGGCGCCGCGCTGGCCGAGATGCGCGTGCTGACCGGGCAGGTCACGGCGCTGCTCGAGGAGGTCCGCAAGGAGGGACAGGTCGTCGAGACGCTGGCGCAGGCGCACGTGACCCTGGCGAAGGTCGACCGCATGGTCGAGCAGAACCACCAGGACGTGACGGTGATTCTCGACGACCTGAGGGCGTCGACGACGGCGATGCGCCGGCTGTTGGACTCCGGGCGCCTGGACGACGCGGTGTCGGGCGCGGCTTCCGCCGCGGTCGCCGCCGACTCGCTGCTGGAGGGATTGAGCGCGACGACGAGGAAGATGAACTCGCTGCTGGCCAAGCTGGACGAGGGCGGCGGCTCGGCGGCCATGCTGCTCAACGACCCGGCCCTGTACACGCGCACGGACTCGACGCTGACCTCGGTGCAGCGCCTGCTGGACGATCTGCGGCGCAACCCGAAGAAGTACTTCAAGCTGAACATCATCGATTTCTAGGACGGGTGGAAGCGACACGCGCCGGCGCCGCCGGTCGCGGCAACGGGAGGAACGAGATGAACGAAGCCCAGAGGAAGGAAGCGCTGCTCAAGGCGGTCAAGGACGCGGTGATGGTCGAGGTCAAGGGGCAGCAGCTCTACAGCCACGCGGCGGAGCAGGCCGCCGACCCGGCCGCGCGCGCGATGTTCGAGATGCTGGCGCGCGACGAGGACGACCATGTGCGCATCCTGACCACGCAGTACAAGCATCTGCTGTCCGACGGCAGGCTGAACCTGGCGGGCCTGAACCCGGCCGAGGTGGACCACGGCTCGCAGGCCGTGATCAGCGACGATTTCAAGAAGGCCGTCCGCAAGGGCAGCTTCGAGATGGCCGTCATCAGCATCGGCTGCGACCTGGAGAACAAGGCCATCGCCTACTACAAGGAGCATGCCGCGCGCACCGACGATCCCGATCTCAAGCAACTGTTCACCTGGCTTGTGGAGTGGGAGGACGGCCACCTCGCGCAGCTGCTCGAGTTGGAGAAGATCTACCAGGACGCGTACTGGGCGGACCAGGGCTTCTCGCCCATGTAGCCTCGAGCCGGACGGTGTGGCGGCGTGATCGTCTGGAACCTCTTGCCGGCCCTGATCGTCGCGCTGCTCGCGCCGGCGGCGGACAGTCCGGCGACGGCGCCACCCGCGGCCGCGGCGTTCCGCCTGCCCGGGCCCGCCGGGCTGGATTCGCTGTTCGCGCGCGCAGATCGCCAGCTGCGGGCCGGGGCCCCCGACTCGACGCTGGCGATCGTGCGTCCGGTCCTCGCGGCCGCGCTGGCCACCGGGGACGAGCGCCTCGAACTGCGGGCGCGCCTTCACGAAGCCGGCGGCGAGGCCATGACCGGCCGGCCGCGTGAGGCCGAGCGCTCCGCCCGACGCGCCATCGCCCTGGCCGAGTCGTTCGCCGCCGCGGGTCCCGCCCGGTTGGCCCGGCGCTGGCTGGGCTTCTCGCTGCTGAGCCAGGGGCGATCGACGGAGGCGACGGAGGTCTACACGGCGCTCCGCGACGACGCCCGCGCCGCCGGCGATCGGCGCGAGGAGGCCTACGCGCTGATGGGACTGGCCTACCAGGCGCTGGGCCGGGGCGATGCCGCCGACGCGCGCGCCGCCTACGAGCGCTCGGTGGACCTGTTCATCGGCGCCGGCGAGACGGCCATCGCCCTGGACGCGCAGGTCGGGCTGGCGCGGGCGCTGGGCGCGTTGGGTCGCTATGCTCAGATGCGCCGCCTCTACGAGCGGATCGTGGCCGAGGGAGAGCGCCAGGGCAACGCTCGCGTGATCGGCTACGCCCTGAACAACCTCGGCAGCTACGAATACCAGGCGGGCGATCCCGGACTGGCGGTCCGCTACTGGGAACGCGCCCTGGACCGCAAGCGCGCCGCCGCCGATCCGGTCGCGTTCATCACGCCCACCGTGAACCTGGCCTTGGCGCGCATGGCGCTGGGCCGCTTCGACGAGGCGCGCACCGACCTGGAGGCGGCGTTGGCCCGCTGCCGCGAGGGCGGCTACCGCGAGCAGGAGGCGCAGGTGCTCGGGCAGTTGGCCGTATTCGAGCAGGCGCACGGCCAGCGGGCGCTCGCGCGCGGGCTGTGGCGCGGGATCCTGGATCTCGGCGCCGACGCCGGCCGGGAAGGCCCGGAGGCGGCGCTCGATTTCGTGGCATCGCTGCTGGCCGCCGGCGAGGCCGCGCGCGCCGGCGCGCTGGCCGACAGCCTGGCCGCCGCGTGGCCGGCCGCCGGGGACGACTACCTGGCGGCCCGCCTGCGGCTCGCGCAGGCTCACGCCCGCCGCGCGAACGGGCAGCCGGCGGCGGGCCTCGTCGCGGCCGCGGCCGCGCGCGAGCAATTGCGCGCCGGCGGGTTCCGCGCGGACGAGTTGGCCGCGCTGGTCGAGATGGCCGTCTGCGAGCGCGACCTGGCCCGGGCTACGGGCGCCCGCCCGTCGCGGGCGCTGGCCCTGCTGCACGAGGCCCGCGCGCTGTGGGAAGCGGTGCGCGCGGTGCCGCGCGACCCGCAATGGCGGGAGCGGCGCGGCCCCGCGGGCGCCGCCGCCGCGGGCGAGGTCTTCGATCTGCTCCAGGGCTACAAGGCCCGCACGCTCCTCGAACGACGGCTCGGACCGGATGCGTTCTCGCCGGAGGCCTCCACGGCCCTCGTCCCGGCCACGCTGGCGGATGTGCAGCGGGCGGCGCTGCGCCCGGGCGAGATCCTGCTCGACTACTACCTTGGCGCGGACAGATCCTGGGTGTTCGCGGTCACGCGCGACGCCTGCCGCGCCTTCGCGCTGCCGCCGGCGGCCGAACTGCGCGATCGCGCCTCGTTGTTCAGCGACCTGGTCGCGACGCCGGCGCCCGCCGCGGACGCCGCTCCCGCCCACGACGCCGCCGCGCGCCGGCTGGGCGCCGACCTGCTGGGTCCGTGCGCCGGCGAACTGGCTGGCGCCACCGGCGTGCTGATCGCCGCGGACGGATTCCTCAACCGCGTGCCGTTCGAGATGCTGCTTTCGCCGGGCGCGCCGGGAACTGCCGCGCCGGCCGGCGGCGAGGTCACGCGCGTGCCCTCGGCCGGCGTGCTGCTGCGCGTGCGCGCGGCCGCCGGCGACCGCGTGCGCGGCATCGCGCTGCTGGGCGACGACGAAGCCTCCGTCGGCGAGCGCCTGCCCGGCGCCGGGCGCGAGGCGCGCCGGCTGGAACGCCGATACCGGCCGGTGAGCAGGTTGCGCGCGGCCAAGGCCGACGACGAGGACGGCCTGCTGGCGCCCGCCGCCGGGGCGGCGGTCCTGCACGTGGCTGCGCATTCGGAGGCTTTCGACCAGCGGCCGTGGAACTCGCGCCTGCGCGTCGGCACCGGGCCCGGCGGCCAGGCGTTGTGGCTGACGAGCGCCGAGATAGCGGCCCACCCGCTGGCCGTGCCGCTGGCCGTGCTGTCGGGCTGCTCTTCGGCTGCCGGGCAGGCGCTCACCGGTGAAGGAGTGCTCGGGCTCAGCGGCGCCTTCCTGGCCGCCGGTTCGCGGGCCGTGGTCGCCTCGCTGTGGGATGTCGATGACGAGGTCGCCGCGCGGTTGATGGCGGTCTTCTACCGCGAGCTGTCCGCCGGCGCGCCGGTCGCGACGGCCCTGGCCACGGCACGACGCGATCTGGCCTCGCGCCCGGCGACGGCGGCTCCGCGCCATTGGGCCGCGTTCGTGGTGGTCGGCGACGGCGCCCTCGTGGTGCCGGTCGAACGCCAGGGCGCGCGGCCGGCGGTCGTGGCCGGCGCGGCGCTGCTGTGCGGGGCGGCGGTGGCGGGGGTGCTGGCGGGGCGGGCGCGTCGCCGCGGCTCGCCTGTGATTTCCGGACCCGGCGAGGCTCTTCCATGAGTGAGGCGGCTGGGCTGGCGCGGGCAGACGACGCCGAACTCGTGGCCGCGATCCGCGGCGGGGGCGCCGCGGCCGAGGCTGCGGCCGGCGAGCTGTTCGGCCGCTATCACGGCCGCGTCTACGGCTGGTGTCGGCGCTACCGGCACGATCCGGAGCAGGCGCTGGACCTGGCGCAGGACGTGCTGCTTGCGGCCTGGCGCTCGTTGGCGACCTGGGAGGGCAAAGCGCCGTTCGGGGGCTGGCTGTTCGTGATCACCCGCCACGCCTGCCTGCGCGCCGCGCGGTCGCGGCCGCCGGCGGGCGAGGACGAGAGCCTGCTGGAGGAACTGCCGGACCCGCGGCCGGATCCGGCCGCGGTCTACGAGGACGAGCAGGAGCGCGCGGCGCTGCTGGCGCTGGTGCGGGACCACCTCGATCCGCAGGAGCAGCGCGCGGTCTGGCTGCGCTGCGGCGAGAGGATGCCCGTGGACGAGATCACCCGCGTGCTGGGACTCGACACGGCGAGCGGGGCGCGCGGATTGCTGCAGACGGCGCGCCGGAAACTGCGGGCCGCCCGCTCACGACGGGACCCCAACCGGGACGCAGCTCGGGGAGCGGAGGACGCCGCCCCGGGATCGGAGGGATCAACGTGAGCCACAGGTGTCTGGAGCCGAACGAACTCGTGGCGCTGCTGGAACTGCCGGCCGCGGACGAGCGCCGGCGCGCGGCGGCCGCCTGCCCGCGGTGCGATGCGCTGCTGCGGTCGGCGCTGGCGTTTCTGGCCGGCGACGACACGATTCCCGCCGCCGAGCGCGCGGCCGCCGAGAGCCGGCTCGCCGCCGCGACGGCCACGCTGACCGGCGCGCGGACGACCGTCCGGCGAACCCGGCGCCGGCCGGCGCCCGCGCGCCCGGCCCTGGGCGCGCGGCAGTGGGGCTGGACGGCCGGGCTGGCCGCCGCGGCGGCGCTGGTGGTCCTGCTGACGGGAATCGAGCCGCCGGGAGACGTGGCCCCGAGCGGCCGCCTGCGCGGCGGCTCGCAGCCGGCGACGGCGCCGCTGGCGCTCGTCTTCACACCCGCGGCGGGGGACAGCCTGACGGTGACGTGGCTTCCGGTGGCCGGGGCGAAGGGCTATCGTCTGGAACTGTACACCGCCGACCTCGACACGCTGGCGATCATCGACGGCCTGCGCGGATCCCCGGCGCGCGTGCCCGCCGGCGCCCTCTGCCGCGTGCGCGCGTCTGCCGGCAGCCGCGAACTGGCGGCCTCCGGCCTCGAGGCCGCTCCCGCCCGCTGACGCGTCCCTTGACCCGCCGGCCGGGGCCGGTCCGCCGGTTGTCAGATCCGGGGCCATGGCGCATATTCCCCGCTCGCGCCGTCCGCCCCGCGCCGGGGCGGCCACCCTGCCCCGTGAGGACCGCGATGGCCTACGACCCCTCCCAGATCGAGCCCCGCTGGCAGCAGCACTGGGCCGACCACGACCTGTTCCGGGCCCCGGATCAGGGCGACCCCGTCGCGGCGGGAAGGTCCAAGTACTACGTGCTGGACATGTTCCCGTACCCGTCGGGCTCGGGCCTGCACGTGGGGCACCCGGAGGGCTACACGGCGACCGACATCATCGCCCGTTACAAGCGCATGCGCGGGTTCAACGTGCTGCACCCGATGGGCTGGGACAGCTTCGGCCTGCCGGCCGAGAACCACGCGATGAAGACGGGCACGCACCCGGCCGTCACCACGCGCGCGAACATCGACAACTTCCGCCGACAGCTGAAGATGTTCGGCTTCAGCTACGACTGGTCGCGAGAGGTGGCCACCTCGCATCCCGGCTACTACCGCTGGACGCAGTGGATCTTCACGCTGCTGTACAAGCAGGGGCTGGCCTACGAGGCCGAGGTCGCCGTCAACTGGTGCCCCGCGCTGGGCACCGTGCTGGCGAACGAGGAGGTGGTCGACGGATTCAGCGAGGTGGGCGGCCACCCCGTCGAGCGCCGGCCGATGAAGCAGTGGATGCTGCGCATCACCGCCTACGCCGAGCGGCTGCTGGCGGACCTGGACGAACTGGACTGGCCCGAGTCGATCAAGGACCTGCAGCGCAACTGGATCGGCCGCAGCGAGGGGGCCGAGGTCGACTTCCCGGTCGTGGGTTCGGGCCGCGCGCTGCGCATCTTCACGACGCGTCCGGACACGATGTTCGGGGCCACCTACATGGTGATCAGCCCGGAGCATCCCTGGGTGCGCGAGCTGACGAGCGCCGCGCAGCGCGCCGCCGTCGAAACCTACGTGGAAGAGGCGCGCCGCCGCAGCGACCGCGACCGCCAGGCCGCGAAGGAGAAGACGGGCGTCTTCAGCGGCGCCTTCTGCCGCAATCCGGCCACCGGGGCCGACATCCCCGTCTGGATCGCCGACTACGTGATGATGGGCTACGGCACCGGCGCCATCATGGCCGTGCCCGGCCAGGACGAGCGCGACTGGGAATTCGCGGAAGCCTTCGACCTGCCCATCCTGCGCACCGTGCAGCCGGCCGCCGGCTTCGACGGCAAGGCCTGGGTCGAGGACGGCCCGGCGATCAACAGCGGCTTCCTGGACGGCCTCGGCGTGGCCGAGGCGAAGGCGCGGATGATCGACTGGCTGGTCGACAAGGGCCTGGGCGAGCGCAAGGTCAACTACAAGCTGCGCGACTGGCTGTTCAGCCGGCAGCGCTACTGGGGCGAGCCGTTCCCGCTGCTGAAGTTGGCGGACGGCACCGTGCGCGTGTTGGAGGCCGACGAGTTGCCGCTGACGCTGCCGGAGGTCGGCAAGTACGAGCCGGCCGGCACCGGCGAGGGCCCGCTGGCGATCATCGACGAGTGGATGAACGTCGATGACTCGCGCAGCGGCCAGCGCGCCCGCCGCGAGAGCAACACGATGCCGCAGTGGGCCGGCTCGTGCTGGTACTACCTGCGCTTCCTGGACCCGCGCAACGACCACGAAGGCTGGGCGCAGGACAAGGAACGCTACTGGATGCCGGTGGACCTGTACCTGGGCGGCACCGAACACGCGGTGCTGCACCTGCTGTACGCCCGCTTCTGGCACAAGGTGCTGTACGACCTGGGCCTGGTCTCGACCACCGAGCCGTTCCGCAAGCTGCGCAACCAGGGCATGATCCTGGGCGAGAACAGCGAGAAGATGAGCAAGAGCCGCGGCAACGTCGTCAACCCCGACGACGTCATCCGCGCCCACGGCGCGGACAGCCTGCGCCTGTTCCTGATGTTCCTGGGGCCGCTCGAGCGCGACAAGCCGTGGTCGACCACCGGCATCGAGGGCGTGCACCGGTTCCTGGACCGCGTCTGGCGGCTGTTCTTCGCCGACGACGACACGCTGCACCCGGCGATCGTGGATGGGCCGGTGGACGAAGAGGCGCAGCGCATCCTGCACCGCTGCATCGACCAGGTCACGCACATGACCGAGGACCTGCGCTTCAACACCGCGATCAGCCAGATGATGATCTTCGTCAACGAGATGAACGCGCGGGACCGCCGGCCGCGCGCGGCGCTCGAGACGTTCGTGCTGCTGCTGGCGCCGTACGCGCCGCACCTGGCGGAGGAGCTGTGGTCGCGGCTGGGTCATGCGCAATCGCTGATCCGCGAACCGTGGCCGGTGGCCGACCCGCGCTGGCTGGTCAGCGACACCGTGAACGTCGTCGTGCAGGTCAACGGGAAGCTGCGCGACCAGATCGCGGTGGCCGCCGACGCCGACGAGGCGCAGGTCAAGGAGCTGGCCCTGGCCAGCCCGAAGGTGCGGCAGTGGACCGACGGCAAGCAGGTGGTCAAGGTGATCTACGTGCCGGGGAAGCTGGTCAGCGTCGTCGTGAAGTAGAGGGCGGGCGGCCGCGGCGGTTTGACGCGGCGCTGCCACCCGGGGTATGATCGGGATGGTCGGCGTCGTGATTCGACGCCGGCCGGTTTCCCGCACCCGGAGGTTCCACCATGTCCGCCCAGCCTCGCCTTCGTCCCTGCCGTTTTTCGGCTTGGCTGCCCATCCTGGCGCTGGCCGTGTGCCTGTCTCCGGCCCTCGCCCAGGAAACCCTGCTGCAGAACGACGGTTTCGCCGCCGGCCAGTTCGCGAGCTTCCAGGGCGGCTTCGCCGCCGGCGAGTCGGGCGCGGTGCGCCTGGTTCCGTCCGGCCCGTTTCCCCTGGCCGTCACGCGCGTCCAGCTGCTGTTCGGCGGCTCGGGAGCCACGCAGACGGTCACGCTGCGGATCTGGGACGACAGCGCCGGCACGACGGGGG
>VGXH01000043.1 GCA_016873405.1 bacterium | reverse complement strand
CCGGGACGCGCCGCTGAAGGCGGGGATCACGGCCGAGCGCGAGAAGGAACTGCTGACGGCCTGGCACGCCGAGCATCCGTGAGTCGGCGCCCACGTCGGGTTGCCTCCGCCCGGCGGGCTGTGGTAGGTTGACCGCGTCATCCTCGGGCGGGCCCCGCCGCGGCGGGCGCCCGCCTTCGAGGATCGAGGACCAACCCCGCCCCGAGGTGCCCGCGCATGGACGAGCGACCGGCCGCGCCGTCGGCCTCCCCCGACGACCACCAGCAGCGCTGGGGCACCCGCCTGGGCATCATCCTGGCGGTGGCCGGCTCGGCCGTCGGCCTGGGCAACTTCCTGCGCTTCCCGGGCAACGCCGCCGAGAACGGCGGCGGCGCCTTCATGATCCCTTATTTCATCTCGTTCCTGCTGCTGGGCATCCCCATCGGCTGGGCCGAGTGGGCCATGGGCCGCTACGGCGGGCGCAAGGGCTTCCACTCCACGCCGGCGATCATGGGCGTCTGGGGCAAGGGCCCGTTCGCCCGCTACATGGGCGCCTTCGGCGTCCTGGTCCCGCTGGTGATCTACTTCTACTACGTCGTCATCGAGAGCTGGTGCCTGCGCTATGCCTTCGCCTACGCCACCGGCGGCATCGGCGTGGACCCCGGCGCCACGGTGGCCGCGCAGGTCGACGCCTCGCGCGCGTACTTCGGCGAAGTGACGTTCTCCGCCGCGAACGGCGTGATGGCCGAGGGCGGCGTGCACGCCAGCCTGTGGTTCTGGGTGGTGACCTTCGCGCTGAACGCCTGGTTCGTGTTCCGCGGCCTGAGTCGCGGCATCGAGAAGTTCTGCCTGTGGGCCATGCCGACGATGGCCGTCTGCGCCCTGATCGTGCTGGGGCGCGTGCTGACGCTGCCGCCGGACGCGACCAATCCCGCCGGGCAGAACGTCCTGGCCGGCCTGAACTTCATGTGGAACCCGGACTTCGCGATGCTGCGCAATCCGCAGACCTGGCTGGCCGCCTCCGGGCAGATCTTCTTCAGCATGTCGGTCGGCTTCGGCCTGATCATCAACTACGCGTCCTACCTGCGCAAGCGGGACGATGTCGTCCTGTCGGGGCTCACCGCCGGCGCGACGAACGGCTTCTTCGAGGTGGCGCTCGGCGGCATGATCACCCTGACCGCGTCGGTGGTCTTCCTGGGCCTGGCCGCCACGCAGGCCAACAGCGGCGGCACGTTCAGCACGGGCTTCTTCGCGCTGCCGGTGGTGTTCGCCCGCATGCCGGCGGGCGACTTCTTCGGCGCCGTCTGGTTCTTCATGCTGTTCCTGGCTGCGATCACCAGTTCGCTGTCGATGCTGCAGCCGGCCAAGGCCTTCTTCGCCGAGACCCTCGGGCTGTCCAACGGCCGGGCGACGCTGTTCACGACCTTCATCTGCGTGCTCGGCAACCTGTTCGTGCTGTGGTTCAGCAAGGACCTGGTCGCCCTGGACACCCTCGACTTCTGGGTGGGCACGTTCCTGATCTTCGTCGTCGCCGGCACGCAGATCATCTGCTTCTCGTGGGTCACGGGCCTGCAGCGGGGCCTGCAGGAGGCGCACGAGGGCGCACTGATGCGCATCCCGCGATTCGTCGGCTTCATCATGAAGTACGTCTCGCCGGTGTACCTGCTGGTGGTGTTCGGGCTGTTCTGCTGGCTGGAGGTGCCCGGCTACGTGCGCACGATCACCGGCAGCGACGGCTCGCCCCCCGACAAGGTGGCGCTCTACGCCTGGGGCGTGATCGTCGCCACGATCATCCTGCTGGTGACGCTGACGGCGATCGGCGCGCGGCGCTGGCGCGCCGCCGGCCTGGACCTGGACGGCCGCCTGCCGGCGCCGGACGACGACGACGAACCCGGAGGCGCGCGATGACGATCCTGGCCTGGCTGTTCATGATCGCCTCGGTCGGCTTCGTGACCGGGCTGATGATCTGGTGCTTCTGGAAGGTGCTCGGGCACCACGGCAAGGGCGACTGACGCCCGCCGTCGCCCTGGCTCGTCGGAGGCGCAAGGGCCCGGGCTAGCCGAAGAGCGCTCGCGGCGGCACCCTGTAGGCGTCGTGGAGCAGGACCACGGCGACGACGGCGACGGCCACGAACGCGAGCGCGACCGCCGCCTGCAGGCGCGAGGTCCGCTGGATGGGTTGGCGCGCGCCGGCATCGCAGGTCTCGCCGGGGCAGTAACGGGCCCGCTCGCGGTAGACGAGCGAGTAGACCTTGCAGCCGATGCAGATCCCGAACGCCGCCTCGAAGAACAGGAAGACCAGGCAGAGCAGGCAGATGACGCCCGTGATCGGGCTGTAGGTGTTGGCGACGACCTGCAGGGCCATCATGACGGCCGCCAGGACGAGGCCGATGACCCAGGCAAACCTCTTGGGCTCGGCGGCGACGTACTCGGGCACCTGGCCCCGCACGATCAGGCGGCCGGCGATCAAGGACGGCGCGTAGCGCGGGCTGACGACGACGCGGATGAGGATGTCGGCCAGGAAGATCGTCGCGGCGTACTTCAGCAGCAGGAAGTTCTGCTTCATCACCGCCGCCATGATGGCGACGAACATCATGAGGAACAGGAGACCGGCCGCGGCTCTGATTTCGCGCTCGTTCAGCACGGGGATGTCGTAGCCTTCCGCAAACTCGCCGAAGCGGGGGGACTTGCCGTCGCGTGTCATCGTTCCGCCTTCGTGTTCCCGGCGTTGCCGCCGCGTCCAGGTTCCTGCGCGCTCCCGAGCGGGGGCCGGCTCGACGGCACCCCTTTCGACGCGGCCTCTCCCCTCAATCCTCCGCGTACACCGTCCGCGGCAGCCACGGCAGCACCAGCAGCCCCGGCACGCCCAGCACCAGCACCAGCAGGAAGAAGTGGCGGTAGCCCACCAGCTCCTGCAGCCAGCCGCTGGCCATCCCCGGCAGCATCATGCCGGCGGCCATGAAGCCGGTCGCGATGGCGTAGTGCGAGGTGCGGTGCTCGCCCTTCGACAGCCGCATCAGCACCACCATGAACGCCGTCGTGCCCAGCCCGTAGCCCAGCTGCTCGATCGCCACCAGCGGGAAGGCCAGGGCGGGGCCCGGCTGCGCGTACGCCATGTACAGGTAGGCCACATGCGGCACGTTCAGCGCCAGGGCCAGCGGCCACAGCAGGCGGCGCAGGCCGAACCGCGCGATGAGCCAGCCGCCCAGGATGCCGCCCAGCACCAGGCAGCCCAGCCCGACCGTGCCGTAGGACATCCCCACCTGCTCGGTGCTGAAGCCGAGGCCGCCGGCGGCATGATCGTCCAGCAGGAACGGCGCCGCCAGCTTCAGCAGCAGCGCCTCGCCCAGGCGGTAGAGCAGGATGAAGGCGATGACGACCCCGACGCGCGGCTGCGTGAACCAGGCGCCGAAGGCCGCGCCCCAGTTCGAGGCGCCGCCGGCGGCGATCGCGGCCTGTTCCCGCGACCGGGGCCGGTCCGAGTCGGGGCGCGGCAACGCCGCGACGTGCCAGAGCCACAGCAGGGCGTAGATCGCGCCGCAGAGCAGGAAGGCCAGGCTCCAGGCCGCGGCGATGTCGGCCAGCCGCGTCTCGAAGCGCCCCGCCAGCGTGACCAGCAGCCCCGAGCCGAAGATCATCGCCGCGCGGTAGAACATCGTGCGCACGCCGACGAAGGCCGCCTGCTGCTGCGATGGGAGCGCGTGCAGGTAGAAGCCGTCGGCCGCGATGTCGTGCGTGGCCGAGACGAACGCCACCAGCGCGAAGACGGCCAGGCTCACCGGCAGGAACGCGGGCAGGCGCAGGGCCAGCGCCACGCCCAGCAGGCACAGCGCCAGGATCGCCTGCGTGGCCAGGATCCACTGCCGCCGCGTGCCGTGCGCGTCCACCCACGGCCCCCACAGCATCTTGACGACCCACGGCAGGTAGAGCCAGCTGGTGACCAGCGCGATGGTGGCGTTGTCCACATCCAGGCGCTTGTAGACGACGACCGACACGGTGTTGGCCAGGATGTAGGGCACACCCTCGGCGAAGTAGAGGCTGGGCACGAAGGCCCAAGGCGAGCGGATTCGTTGCGCAGCGGTGCGGATGGACACGCGGGCCTCCCTGCCGGCAGGGGACGCGGGCCGGCTCACGAGTCGACTGCTCGCGAGCCGACCGCTCCTGAGTCGGCCATCTTGCGCGGCCGCGCTGCGGCAGGCAACGGCGAATTGCCGCGGGGGTACGCGGATCCGGCCGCCGTGTACGCCGGGGAACGGCCAGGTGCGGACCCCGGACGAGGCGGGCGATGACAGCCAGACCGATAAAGCACTGTCCACAAAGGACTTGAAACGAGAGGCCCCGCCGTCGCCGCCGCCGGGCAGGCTCCTTGCAGTCCTGCCGCCGTTGCTCCTGGCACCCCAACCCAAACGCCGAGGTCGAAACCATGAACACCCGACACCATGTCACGCAACTGACGCCCCTGCTGGCCGCGCTCGTCCTGCTGACGTTGCTCGGCGGCTGCAGCAACGACGACCCCGCCGCGCCGGCGGACACCAGCGCCGCGATCGACAAGGACGCTGCGCAGGCGGTGGCGGCCGACGTCGCCACCGACAGCGGCGGCGTGACCGACCAGCTCCAGGATGTCGCCCTCGCACTGGACGGTCTTGGCGGCGTCAAGAGCCTGGACCCGGCGGAGCCCGACTCCTCGTGGGTGCGCGAGCGCTTCCGTGACGCCGTGTACGACGAGACCACCGGCACCTGGACGATCACCGTCTCGTGCCGGCGCGGCTTCCCCGAGGGCGTGCCCTACCACGCGATGGAGCGTGTCTTCACCCTGCGCCTGCTCGGTCCGGGCGGCCTGCCGCAGCAGTTCCGGGTCGTGGGCGAGGACACCGCGACCACGGCCGAGTACGCGATCGTGTCGGGCACGGGCATCCACCGCCTGCCCCATCGCGAGCACTCGCTGAACGCGCTTTCCGGCGCCTTCGTCATCGAGGGCCTGAACGCGGAGATGCTGGTGATCAACGGCACCTACCTGCGCGACGTCAGCCACGCGTTCGAGACGCCGCGGTTCGCGCGCACGCTGGACGGCGTGCTCGACGTGGAACTGATCGACGTGACCATGCCGCGCCGCCCCCGCGCGCGGGTCTGCAGCGCGATCTCGGGCACGATCACGGGCACCTGGGTGGCCGACATCACGACCACCCGCGGCAACGATTACGTCGAGGAGCACGTCGAGCGCGACATCACCATCGTGCTGGGCGACTGCGAGGCGGACATCCGCTGCGGTGAAGGGCGGTTCCGGGTGCCGCTGGGCACCGGCCAGTTGCCGCGCTGAGGAGCGGGGCGCAGCCTGGGAGGACAAGGGGACCGGCGGCCCGCGGGCAGCCGGTCCCCCCACGCTTCGGGGGTTGCCCGCGGGCCCGGCGGGGACTTCATTGGCGCCGGGGGCGCGGCCGCCGCGGTCGCCGCGGCCGCCGCGGTCGCCGCCACCGGCGGTCGCTCCACTCCCGGTCCTGCGGAAGATGCCCGAGTCATGCCCATCCTCGTGACGGATTTCGACGGGACCTTCACCCGCCGCGACTTCTTCGATCTGATCCTCGAACGGCACGATCCGCCTGGCGCCCGCGCCCTGTGGGACCGCTTCCTGGCCGGCGGCCTGACGCCGTTCGCCGGCATCGCCGGGGTCCTGGGCTCGCTGCGCACGGACGAGGCCGGCGCCTTGGCGCTGGTGGCGGCGATGGAGCCGCCGCCGGGCGCCGCGGCGGCCGCCCGCGCGCTGCAGGCCGCCGGCTGGGAGATCGTCGTCGCCTCGGCCGGTTGCCGCTGGTACATCGAGCGCACACTCGCGGGACTGGGGCTGGAGTTCACGATCCACGCCAATCCCGGCTGGTTCGCGCCGGACCGCGGCGTGGTGATGGAGCCGGACCCGGGCTCGCCGTACTTCGACGCCGCGCTGGGGATCGACAAGGAGGCGGTGGTGCGCGCACAGCTGGCGCGCGACGCGGTGGTCGCGTTCGCCGGCGACAGCCCCCGGACCGACGGGCCGGCGGCGCTGCTGGTGCCGCCGGAACGCCGTTTCGCCACCGGGCCGTTGGCGCGGCGGTTCACGGCCGACGGCACCGCGCACCGGTGCTTTGCGTCGTGGACCGGAGTCGTGGAATCCCTGCTGGGCTGACGCGCCCGGGCGTGATGAGACGCGAGCGGGAAACCGCGCGCGACGCGCGCGCCGGGCGGCGACGGTTGGCCGCGCCGAAGAAGTCGCTCCGCGGGGCGGTCGGTCAGGGTACCAAGCCGATGGCTCGCGCGCCCTCGCCGACCAGCGCCGCCTCGACGGCGCCCGGATCGCGTCCGCCGCCCGCGAGAGCCGGCACGGCCTCCACCGCGGCCGCCAGTGCGCGCAATCCGGCCTGGGCGCGCGCATTGACGGCCGCGTCCAATTGCGCGAACTCGGCGTCGACGAAGGCCTGGCCGTACACACGCCTTGCCCGTGCGTTCACGAACGAGACCAGCGCCCGCTCGCGGCACAGGTACTGGCGCACGACATCCACGCGCATGACGGCGGCGCCCCCGGCGCCGTCGGCGACCGGGAAATCCAGGCCGGCGATCGGCTCCGGCACGGCGCGCATCCCGTAGCGCTGCTCGTCCCGCAGGAACAGCAGCGGCGCGTACAGCGGCGCGGTCGCCTGCAGCGCGGCCAGCAGCGGCGCGGCCTGCGGATCGCCGGCCAGGGCCAGCGCGTGCGCCGGGCTGAAGGCGCGCCCGAGAGCGTCGAGGCGCGCGAAACCCGCATCGAACGTCCCCGGCAGCAGGACCGTGGCCAGGCTCTCACGCGCGTCACCGAGGGCGGCCACGTTGCGCGCCTCGCAGTGGGCGATGCCCTGCGAGGCCGGCGCCGAGAACTCGAGCACGAGGTTGTCGTCGGTGTTGAGGTCCCCGCCGCTGCCGTAGCGCCGCGCGCCCTCGGTGCCCATGACGAAGTAGGACAGCAGGTCCGCCGCGCCGGCCATGCGCGGGATGGCCAGGTCGTCCAGGAGTCCCGGGGCCTGCAGACGCCGCTCCAGGGCCCGCGGATCGATCACCAGCGGGTCGCCCGAGCCGACCAGAAGCGCGTCGTAGTAGGTGACGAAGACCATCACGTGCGGGAACACGTCTGCGTAGGTGCGCACGACCGTGCGTACGTCACGGTCGCTCAACTCGTAAAGCGGCAGCCACTGGCTGGCGATCCCGCCCGGAGCCAGGCGGGCCAGGATCGACTCGAAGAACTCGCGCGTGTAGAGGTAGCCGGCGCCGCCGGACCAGGGATGGATCGGATCGGCCGAGATCATGTCGAACTGCTCGCGCGCGCGGGCCAGGTAGTTGCGGCCGTCATCGAGCACGACGCGCAGGCGCGGGTCATCCAGCACGCCCCCGTTCCAGCGCGCGAACAAGCGGCCCACTTCCAGCATCTCCGCCTCGATCTCGGCCAGGACCAGGCGTTCGACCTGCGGGTGGCGCGCCGTGGCGCCGAGCGTCATCCCCGAACCCGTGCCCAGGATGAACACGCGCCGCGGATCCGGGTGCAGGAGCATCGGCAGGTGTCCCAGTGATCGCTGCAACTGCACGTCGATGCCGGCGGACGAGGCCTCGGCCCTGCCGTTGACGACATAGGTCTGGATGCCGTTGAGCGAGCGGAGCACGCTGACCGTCGAGTTGATGCCCTCGCGGTAGAACACGGCTTCCAGGTCGCCCTGGTCGAGGATGTCCCCGGCATCCTTGATCGGCGTGTTGTTCACGTAGGTGGCCAGCGCCTCGCGGTCCCAGGACGTCTTCCACTGCGGCACCGAGACCAGCGCCGCCGCCGCCAGGATCGCGGTGACTCCCAGCGCTGCTGCGCGCCGGCGCGCGACCGTGGCGGCGGCGGCCAGCGCGCCGGTCGCCAGGCTCAGGACCGCCAGCAGGCGCAGGGATCTCTCGATGCCGAACACCTGGATCAGCACGAAGCCGGCGGCCAACGGCCCGAGGATCGCGCCGATGGTGTTGGCCGCCAGCAGGCGGCCGACGGTGGCCCCGGTTCGCGTCTCGCTCTCGCGCAGGGCGGCGCCGGCCGCCGGCACGGCCATGCCCAGGAAGAGCGCCGGCACGATCAGGAAACCGAAGGCCAGCGTCGCCGAGATCGCCAGGCGCGCCGCGAAACCCAGGCCGTCAGGCCCGGCCAGCGACGCCTGGAGCCCGAGAACGGTGCCGGGCAGCGCCTGCAGGCGCCAGGTGACCAGCAGCGCCGCCAGGCCGACGGCCACCTGGGTCGCGGCGAACACCCGCGCGTGCGCCACCGCGCCGGCGGCCGGTCGCCGCGCGGCCAACATGCCGAACACCTGGCTGCCGAGCGCGATGCCGGCCAGGAAGGCCGCCAACAGGATCGTGAAGCTGTAGACCGAAGTGCCCAGGCCCAGCGTCAGCATGCGGGTCCACAGCACCTCGTAGCCCATCGCGCAGAAGCCCGAGAGGCCGACGCCGTACAGCACGGCCCAGCGCACGACCGCCCCGGCGGCCGGCCGTACCGCGCCGACCGTGGGCGCGGGGGACGATTCGCCGGCTGCGGCAGCCCCCAAGTCCGCCGCGACCGGCGGAGAACGCCGCTGCAGGAGGACGGCGACCAGCCCGACGCCGAGGCTGGTGGCCACGGCGATCGCCAGCGACGCGGTGGCGCCCAGATGCCGCAGCAGGACGAAGCCCGCGGCCAGCGTGCCGAGCACCGCCCCGAGGGTGTTGATCGCGTAGAGGCGCGCCAGCTGCCCGGCGAAGCGCCGCGGGTCGGCGGTGACGAAGCGCGTCATCACCGGGAAGGTCCCGCCCATGAGGGTCGTGGGCACGATGATCGCGCCCAACGCCAGCGACGCCCGCAGCAACGTCAGCGCGGCGCCGTTCTCCGGCGTGCCGCCGGCCAGCGCCTCGTAGAGGCGCGGGTAGAGAGCCGTCAATCCGAGGGAGCCGAGCGCCGACAACCCGATGCCGCATTCGAGCAGACCGTACAGGCGCAGCGGGCGCTGCGAGCGGTCGGCTGCCGCGGCGAAGAGCCGGTTGCCCAGCGCCAGGCCGGCCATGTAGACCGACAGCACGGTGGCCACGGCCAGGTGCGACGAACCGAGAACCAGGCTCAACGAACGCACCCAGACCACCTGGTAGACCAGGGCGGCGGCGCCGGACAGGAAGAACAGCAGATAGGCTGGGCGCACGGCGGCATCTCCACGGGTCGCTCGGCAGGGACTCGCGCAGTGGGCGTGACGCCGGCCAGGCGGCGCCGGCGCCGCGCTACTTCCGGATGTCCTTCAACCGCCGCGGCCCCGCCTTGACGATCTCCGGCGGGCAGCCGTCCTGGAACAGCTTGAAGTTCTCGCGGAACCGCGCCGCCAGGGCGTCGTAGCGGCGCCAGTACTCGTCCTTGTCGCCCCAGCTCGCGGACGGGTCCAGCACGTCGTCCGGCACGTCCGGGCAGGTGGCCGGCACG
>VGXH01000042.1 GCA_016873405.1 bacterium | reverse complement strand
GGGGGCCCTGGCCGCCGGCCTGGCCGCCGCTTTGGCCGCCGCCCCCGCCCCGGCCGGCGACGAGGCCACCTTCGCCAAGCCCGCGCGCGCGCGCGAGGGCCTGTTCGTGGGCCTGAACGCGGGCGGCGCCGGCAGCCAGCTCATGTACAAGGACGGCACCCGGCACATCAGCGAAGAGCCGCTGGCCGGCGGCTTCGGCCAGCTGCGCGTGGGCCTGGGCCTGAGTCCGAAGTTCGCCGTGGGGCTGGAGGCCGCCGGCTTCGACAGCAAGGAGGACGACGCGGACTGGCGGCTGGGCGCCCTTGCGGCGGCGGTCACCTGGCGGCCGTGCGGGAACGGGTTCTTCCTGCGCACGGGCCTGGGCGTGGGCGGGGGCGAGTTCACCGATCCGGCCACCGGCGACCAGCTCGAGATCGACGGCCGCCTGGCCTGGCTGTTCGGCATCGGCTACGAGTGGAGGCTGGGCCGTCACGCGGGCCTGGGCCTGGCGGCCGACGGCATCGGCATCAACGCCGACGGGCTGACCGGGTTCGAGGACGACGAGGCGGGCGCCGGCGGCGTGACCGTGCAGTTCAACTGGTACCTGTGAGATCGCCCGTTGTGCGCGCCCCGGGGCTGCGCCAGAATGGAACGCCCGACCCCAGCGAATGACGGGACCGAGACGATGACGAGCCGCCGCCAGACGGACGACCGGGACAGCCGGCAACGCGAAGAACGTCGCCGGCGCCGGCGTGCCTGTGTCCAGCGCGGCGCCCCGGCATCTGGCGCGTGGCGGCGCCTGGCCGCGAGCCTCGCGCTGTGGCTGCCGCTGGCGGCCGTCGCGGCGGACGCCCAGACCGCCGCTCCCGACACCGCGGGCGGCGGCGCCACGGAGTCGACGATCGTCCCCGCCGCGGAGGCGCGCCGGCTCCGCTTGGCCGGCGTCGAGCTGGTCGGCGCCACGCGCACCTCGTTGGCCACGGTCTACCGGCGCCTGCCGCTCGAGCCGGGCCAGACCATCGACCAGGCGCAGCTGGTCGCGGCGGTGGATGAACTGCGCGCGAGCGGGCTGTTCCAAGCGGTCTCGTTCTACACGCGCCCCGGCCAGGAGCGCGGGCAACTGGTGCTGGTGCTCGAGGTGGTCGAGCATCGCCTGGACCTGCGCTGGGCCGCCGGCAACACGAACCTGGACGGCTGGTACCTGGTGCCGGTGATGGTCGCGGCCGACAACGCCTTCGGCGACGGCGGCAACCTGGACCTGCGCTGGCGCGCCGGCCTGAGGCACGACGCGCTGGCGCTGCGCTACGAGCGCGCGCACACCGGCAGCGGCCGCGGCTTCTGGAGCGCGGAGCTGGCCGCCGGCGGCACCGAGCGCCCGTACTTCGCGGGCGGCGTCGAGTACCGCCATCGCGTCGAGGGCGCGGGGCTGGCGTTGGCGCTGGGCCGCCGCCTCGATGACCGGCAATTGATCGAGTTCGGCTGCGACCTGCGCACCGTCGAGGTCTCCGACCACGCCGAAGCGCACACGCGCTCGCTGGACGGAACCATCGACTTCGGGCAGGAGGTGCCGGCGGCTGACCTGCCGCCGGCCATCGCGGCGACCGTGGGACGGCACGGCCGCGCCTCGGCCCATCTGGACTGGCAGTACGACTCGCGCGCGGCGCGGCTGCGCGCCGGCTCGCCGACCGACGGCGCGTGGGGGCGCGTCAAGGGCGCCGTCGTGCTGCAGGAGGATCGCGCCGGGCACCCGGCGCTGGAGCTGGACCTGCGCGCGTTCCGCGAGGTGAGCGGCGGCGTGCTGGCCACGCGCGTGCACGCGGCGTGGGTGGGCGACAACGCGCCGTTCCACGACCGCCTCTACCTGGGCGGCATGTACAGCGTGCGCGGCTTCCCCACGGCGGCGCTGTCGGCGCCCGCCGGCGACACCTGGCTGTGGTCGGGCTCGCTCGAGTATCGCAGCGCCATCCTCGGCGATGCGCGCGGCACGAAGCTGGCCGGCGTGCTGTTCGCGGACGCAGGCGCCGCCGGCGCCGCCGACGCCGGCGATCCCTATCCGGACGTCGCCGTCGGCGTGGGCTACGGCCTGCGGATGCGCGTGCGCTGGCTGGGCTGGATCGGCCTGGACGTGGGCTTCCCGCTGACCGAGCGGCCGCTGGACATGCGCTTCCAGGGACACGCCTCGATCGGGTGGTCGTTCTGATGCGGCGCGCGGGGGTCATGTCGGCATGCCTGCTGGGCGCGCTGCTGCTGCTGGCGGCGGCGCCGGCGCCGATGTTCGCGGCCGTGCGCGTGGTCGACGTGGCGCCGGCGCGCGCGGACGGCCAGCTGGCCTGCCGGCTGTCGCTGTCCGGCCTGCCCGACGATCGCCAGCTGCAGTCGATGCGCTCGGGGCTGCTCGCGGCGGTGGAGCTGGAGATGACCGTCGTGCGCGAGGACGGGCGCGTGGCCGCCGCGCGCACGCACGCGCTGCGGCTGGGCTTCGACCTCTGGGACGAGGTGTTCTCGGTGGCCGGCGCCGGCGCCGAGCGTCGCTTCGCCAGCCTGGCGGCGCTGCGCGACTGGCTGGCGGCGCCGGGGCCGCTGCCGGTGGCGCCGTGGCCGGCCGTGGCCGACGGCGCGCGTTACCGCCTGCGCGTGGCGCTGGTGGCGCGCGCGGTGGCCACCGACGAGCGCGCGCGGGTCGGCGACCTCATCGCCGGCGAACCCGCGCGCGAACCCGCGCGCACCGACCGCCAGGAGGCGTCGGTCAGCCTGGGCCGCCTCATCCGCTTCTTCTACCAGGGCGGGGGCGACGGGCGCGAGGGCCTGGAGGCCGCGTCGCCGTGGTTCCGCGCGGGGGAGGTGGCCGATGAAGCGCATTAGCACGCGCCTGGCCATCTCCTTCCTGCTGGTGGCCCTGCTGCCGACGCTGCCGCTGTCGCTGGTCGTGCGCGACCTGCTGGAGCGCCGGTTCGGGCCGGCCATCGCCGGGCCGCTGGAAACCGCGCTGGAATCCGGCCTGGCCGAGAGCCGCGAGCGCCTGCAGGAGCAGCGTCGCGAACTGGCGGCGCGGGCCGCGACGCTGGCCGCCGCGCGCGCCGTCGGCGACACGCTGCTGCTGGACGGCGCGGGCCGCGCGCAGCCCGCCGACTCGCTGGCCTTTTTCCTCGCCGCGCGGCCGGGCCTGCTGGCGGTGGCCGCCGGCGCCGGCGACGACGCGCTGCCGGTCGAGCGCCGCGGCGACGCGCTGGTGGCGCGCGTGACGACCGCCGGCGGCGCGGTCACCGTGGTGGCGCAGCCGCTGCCGGCGGGCATGGTCCGACGCGCCGGCGAGCTGACCGAGGGCCTGAAGGTCCTGCGCGCGGTCCGCGCCGAGTCGGGGCGCGTCGTGCTCAGCTTCGTGGGCCCGTTCCTGCTGGTCTACGCCGCGCTGATCGTGGTGGCGCTGCTGGCGGGGCTGCTCTGGTCGCGCCGGATGGTGCGCCCGCTCGAGGCGCTGGTCGGCGCCACGCGGCGCGTGGCCGGCGGCGATGTCGAGTTCCGGCTGGAGCGCCGCGGTCCGGGCGAGGTGGGCGAGCTGGTGGCCAGCTTCGACGACATGGTGGGCCGCCTGTCCGAGCAGCGGCGCGATCTGGCGCGGCTCGAGCGCGTGGCCGCCTGGCGCGGCATGGCCCGCACGCTGGCGCACGAGGTCAAGAACCCGCTGACGCCGATCCTGCTGGCCATCACGCAGGTGCGCGACGCCTACCGGGGCGACGATCCCGCCTACCGCGCGCTGCTGGACGAGGCCGTGGAGATCACCGGCGAGGAGGTCGAGCACCTGCGCCGGCTGGTGCGGGCCTTCGGCGACTTCGCGCGCCTGCCGAAGCCGGAGCTGCGCGAGGGCGATCTGGTCTCGCTTCTGCTCGACGTGCAGCAGCTCTACGGCGCCGAGCGCGTGGAGCTGGCGGGCGTGGCGGCGCCGGTGGCCGGGTGGTTCGACCACGATGCGCTGCGGCGGGTGCTGGTCAACCTGGTCGACAACGGCCTGGCCGCCTGCCGCCAGCAGCGCGAGCCCGAGCGCGTCGCGATGACCATCGAGCGGCGCGAGGGCGGCGCGCGCCTGGTGGTCAGCGACCGCGGCAGCGGCATCGCCGCGGCCGACCTGCCGCGCATCTTCGAGCCCGACTTCACGACCAAGAGCGGCGGCATGGGCCTGGGACTGGCCATCGTCGAGAACATCGTCATCGGCCACGGCGGGACCATCACGGCCCGCAGCGAGCCCGGGCGCGGCGCCGCCTTCACCATCGACCTGCCGCTGACCGCCGTCGCCGCCGCCACCCCCAGCGAGGATGGTGCCCTGTGAGCCCGCGCGTCCTGATCGTCGACGACGAGCGCAACATCCGCCGGACCTTCACCATGGTCCTGGCCGCCGAAGGCTACACCGTCGACAGCGCCGAAAGCGGCGAGGACGGTCTGGCCCGCAGCCAGGCCGGCCGGCCCGACGTGGCCGTGGTCGACGTGCGGTTGCCGGGCATGGATGGGCTGGACCTGCTGCGTCGCCTGCGCGAGCACGATCCCGAGCTGCCGGTCATCATGATCAGCGGCCACGGGACCATCGCCACCGCGGTGGAGGCCACGCGCCGCGGCGCCTTCGACTTCATCGAGAAGCCGCTGAGCAAGGAGCGGCTGCTGGTGGCCATCCGCAACGCGCTGGACCGCCGCGACCTGGGCCGCGAGGTGCGCGCGCTGCGCGACAAGGTCGGGCGCCGGACCGTGATGGTGGGCGAATCGCCGCCGCTGCAGGCCATCCGCGAGCAGATCCGCCGCGTGGGACCCAGCGCCGCGCGCGTGCTGATCACCGGCGAGAGCGGCACCGGCAAGGAGCTGGTGGCGCGCGCCGTCCATGAGGCCGGCGAGCGGCGCGCGGGGCCGTTCGTGAAGGTGAACTGCGCCGCCATCCCCGAGGAACTGATCGAGAGCGAGCTGTTCGGCGCCGTCAAGGGCGCCTACACCGGCTCCACGCAGACGCGCGACGGCAAGTTCCTGCAGGCCGACGGCGGCACCCTGTTCCTGGACGAGATCGGCGACATGTCCCTGAAGGCCCAGGCGAAGGTGCTGCGCGCGCTGCAGGAGGGCGAGATCGAGCGCGTGGGCGGCAACGAGACGCTGAAGGTCGACGTGCGCGTGGTGGCGGCCACGAACAAGGACCTGGCCGCCGAGGTGGCCGCCGGCCGCTTCCGCGAGGACCTCTACTTCCGCCTGAACGTCGTGCCGGTGCACGTGCCGCCGCTGCGCGAACGCCCCGGCGACATCGCCCTGCTGGCCGAGCACCTGCTGGCCGCGTACCTGGACGAGAACGGCCTGCCGCAGCGGAGCCTGGACGACGGCGCCCTGCTGGCCCTGCAGCGCCTGCCCTGGCCGGGCAACATCCGCGAGCTGGGCAACGCCGTCGAGCGCCTGGCGATCCTCACCACCGGCGCCACGATCACGGCGGCCGACCTGGCGGCGTGCGGCATCGGCGGCATCGGCGGCGGCGACGCGGCGGCGGCGACGGCGCGGCCCGGCGCCGCGGGCGCGGGTTCGCTCGGCGTCGGCGCGGCCGGCGGGTCGGGCCCGGTGCCGGCCTGGGACCTGGCGGCCGTCCGGCGCGCCGGCGGACTGGCGGCGGCGCGCCAGCGGTTCGAGAAGGACCTGGTCGAGGCCGCGCTGCGCGAGGCCGACGGCAACGTGTCGGGCGCGGCGCGCCTGCTGGGCCTGGACCGCACGAACCTGCACAAGAAGATCCAGGCCTACGGGCTGGGGCACGCGCGGGAGGGTGGGGAATGAGGCGACGGCTGCCGGCGCTCGTGGTGCTCGCGCTGCTCGCGGCGGTGACGCCGCCGTGCGCGCGCGCGGACGTCGCCGCGGCGGCTGCGCCCGCCCTGCGCCGCTGGCATGTCGGCGTGAACACGAGCTCGTCGTGGCGCAGCCGCTTCGACGTCTTCGATCGCGATGGTCTGCCGCCGGGCGCGGTGGAGGAGACCGGTCGCGGCGGCGGCCTCTTCTTCGGCCGCCGGTTCGGCGACCGCGTGATCGGCCGCCTGCAGGTGACCTACGCGCGGCACGACCTCGACGGCGTGGCCGACAAGCTGGCCGACGTCGAGGCGCTGCTGACCGGCACCGTGCTGTTCGGGACGGGGCGGCCCGTCCAGCCGTTCCTGCGCGGCGGCATCGGCGGCGGCGGGCAGGCCCTGGAGACCGCGGACGGCAAGGGCGACCTGATCGCCTTCGGGACCGCGGCCATCGCCGGCGGCGGCGCGCACTGGCAGGTCGGCGGGCGCTTCAGCCTGGAACTGGAGGCGGTCGCGACCTTCACGAACTTCCTGCAGGTCGAGGACAAAACGCTGGACGCGCGCTTCGGCGGCGACGACTGGCAGGTGCGGGGATCGAACTGGGGCTGGCGCACGGGCCTGGCTCTGGCGTTGTGGTTCTGAACGGGATCGGCGCGTGTCCCCGGCGCGCGGCAAGCGAGGGGTAGTCGGGACATGTTGCCGATGCGACCGGGACACCTGGCCGGGTTGACGCTGGCGTGCGTGTTCGCGCTGGCGACCGCCGCGACGGCGTCGCGGGCCGCGGACCCGGCGGCTGCGCCGGCAGACGAGCGCGTGAACCTGGCCGGCCGCGTCCTCGAGCGCGGCACCGGGGCGCCGGTCGCCGGCGCGATGGTGAAGGTCGTCTTCGCGGCGCCGGACACCTCTGCCCTCACCGAGCCGTGGGCGCGGCGCCTGGCCGCCCTGGGCCGGCTCGCCGGCCAGTTCGCCGACGACGAGGGCCTGGTCACCTACGCCGACTCGACCGGCCGCTTCGGCTTCCGCGGCCTGCCGCCGGGCCCTGTCGCGCTCTCGTTCCCGAACGCCGGCTTCGCGCCCATCGCACTGACCGAGACCGTGCGCGCGGGCGAGCGCGTGGAATTGACCGTCCGACTCAAGCGCCGCCAGTACGACACGCAGGAAGTCGTGGTCTACGGCGACCGGCCCGAGAAGGAGGTCACGCGCGTCTCGCTCTCGGTCGACGAGGTCCTGACCTTGCCCGGCACCGGCGGCGACGCCATCCGCAGCGTGCAGGCGCTGCCGGGCGTGGCGCGGCCGACGATGACCGACCCCGGCGCCGTCGTCGTGCGCGGCAGCGGCAACTTCGACACGCGCTTCCTGCTCGACGGCATCGACATCCCGCTCCTGTTCCACTTCGGGGGCGTCAAGTCCACGTACAACTCGCTCGGCCTCCGCAGCGTGGACCTGTATCCCGGCGGCTTCGGTCCGCGCTACGGCGGCTGCATCGGCGGCCTGGTCGAGCTGAAGGGACGCCCGGCGCGCGACGACCGCTGGCGCACCATCGCGGACGCCGGGTTGCTGGACGCCAGCGTGCACGCCGAGGGACCGCTGGGTCGCGGCTTCGGCCTGCTGGTGACGGCCCGGCGCAGCTTCATCGGCGAGCTGGCCGAGGCGGCCCTGGCCGACAACGACGACGTGCGGCTGGCGGTGGCGCCCTGGTACGCCGACGCCGTGGCGCGGCTGGACTGGCGCGCGAACCCGGACCACCAGGTCTTCCTGACGTTCTTCGGCGCCCGCGACCGGCTGGCGCTGGTCGCGTCCAACGCCAGATCCGGCAGTCCCGAGGTCGCCGCGGCCACCAATGAGGTGCAACTGAGCCTCTCGTTCAGCCGCCTCATCCTCGGCTACGACGCGCAGCTGGGGCCGCGCCTGCACAACGAACTGCGGGCCTCCGGCGGGCGCGACCGCAACTCGGGTCAACTGCTGGGCGAGTTCCGCTTCGACGGCCACGGCCCGATCTGGAACCTGCGCAACGACCTGGCCATGACCTGGCGCCCCTGGCTGACGTCCCACGCGGGCGTGGACCTGATCTACTCCGCGTACGACTACGACGTGAAGGTGGCCGGCTACCCGGCCTCCACGCTGACGAACAAGGAGTTCTCCGATCTCGGCGCCTACGCCAGCCTGGATCTGCGCCCGCGGCCCGCGCTGCTGCTGGTGCCGGGCGTGCGCCACGACTACTACCATCACCTGGACAAGTCCCGCACGAACCTGCGCGGCTCGGCGCGCTGGGACTACCGCGAGGGGCGCGTGCTGACCGCCTCGGCCGGCGGCTACAACCAGGGGCCGCGGCCGATCGGCCAGTCGACCGACCCCGTCTACGGCAACCCCGACCTGCCGCCCACGACCGCCCGCCACCTGACGCTGGGTCACGAGTGGCGCCTGGACCGCGGCTGGTCGCTGAAGGTCGAGGGCTACTACAACACGCAGGACGACGTGACGGCCTTCGCCGACACGGCCGACGTGAACTTCCTGCCCGATGCAGAGGCGCGGATGTACGGCCTGGAGCTGATGCTGCGCCGCGAGCAGCGGGACGGCTTCCGCGGCTGGCTGGCCGCCAGCGGGGGCCGCAGCGAGCGCCGCTTCGCCCGCAATCCCGGCCTGGGCGACGGCTGGACGCCCGACGCCTGGCTGCCCCACGAACTGGACCAGCCCGTGCACGTCGAGGCGACCGGCACCTGGGACCTGGGCCGCGGCTGGTCGTTCGGCTCGCGCCTGCAGTTCGTCTCCGGCGTGCCGGTGACGCCGCTGTTGGGCTTCACCGAAGGCCGCTTCGAGTTCGACGGCGACACCGGCAGCTACGTGCCGGTCGAGGGCGCCTACCTGGCCGCCCGCGTCGAGCCCTACGTGCGCGTGGACCTGCGCGTGGACCGCAAGCTGGTGCGCCGTTCCACGATCTGGTCGCTGTACCTGGACCTGCAGAACGCGAACTACTTCGTCTACAACAGCCCCGAGGGCTACACCTACAACTACGACTCCTCGCGCCGCGAGCCCTACGGCTGGATCTTCCTGCCGTCGCTGGGCGCGCGCGTGGAGTTCTAGGGGGCCGCCGTGAAGCGCCTGTGGCTCGTCGTCCCGCTGCTTTCGGTGGCCGGCCTGCTCTCCGGCTGCGGCGAGGGCTTCCCCGACGAAGAGATGCACCTGGGCCTGGACGACAAGGTGCGCCCGTACGCGATCCTGCTCGAGCCGCCCGAGGCCGCCCCCGGCGACACCGTGCGCGTCACCCTGCTGGCGCGCGCGCCCCGCCCATCGACGCTGGACATCGCCTGGCAGGTGGCGTTGGACTTCGATCGCGGCCTCTACGAGGTGGACGTGGTCGAGCGCAACCTGCGCCCGCTGCTGGCGCCGGCGCCCGCCTTCGACCAGGACGGCTTCCTGACGCAGTCGTTCGCGTGGATCGTGCCCGACTCGGCCCAGCTGTACAGCTCGGCGCTGCCGCCGGTGATCGACGACCCGCTGCTGGCCGCGCTGGCGGCGCAGCTGCCCGGCCTGGGCGCGGGCCCGGCCTGGCGCAAGGACGAGCTCGACGCCTGGCTGAAGGCGCAGGACGCGGGCACCCTGGCGGCGATGGACCCGTCCGCGCGCGCGGCGGCCTGGGGCCTGGCCGACCGCTTCGCCTGCGCCGTGCGCTTCCGCGCCACGCTGCGCGCCGATGGCGCCGCGGACGTGGTCCCG
>VGXH01000041.1 GCA_016873405.1 bacterium | reverse complement strand
CCGCAGCTCTTCAACATCGTCGAGGAGATGACGCTGGCGGCGGGGCTGCCGCGGATGCCGGCCGTGTACGTGATCGACGACCCCGCGCCCAACGCGTTCGCCGCCGGCCGCAGGCCGGAAAGCGCGGCCGTGGCGGTCACCAGCGGGCTGCTGCGCACGCTGGACCGCGACGAGCTGCAGGGCGTGGTCGCCCACGAGCTGGCCCACGTGCGCAACCGCGACATCCAGCTCATGCTGTTCGCGGGCGTCCTGGCCGGCGCCATCGTGATCCTGGCCGAGACCGGGCTGCGCGGCATGTGGATGGGGGGCGGGCGCAGCCGCTCGCGGCGCGACGGCGGCGCCGACGGCAACGGCCTGGCGGCGCTGCTGGCGGTGGTGCTGATGATCCTGGCGCCGATCCTGGCCCAACTGATCTACTTCGCGGTCTCGCGGCGGCGCGAGTACCTGGCCGACGCCTCGGCCGCCTCGTTCACGCGCTATCCGGAAGGCCTGGCCTCGGCGCTGGAGAAGATCGGCCGCGCGCCGCAGCGGCTGGGCGGCGTCACCTCGGCCACGGCGCCGATGTACATCATCAACCCGCTCAAGCGCGCGGGCCAGGCGGCGGCCAACGCGACCAGCACCCATCCGCCCATCGACCAGCGCGTGCGCATCCTGCGGGCCATGGGCGGCGCCGGCTACGCCGACTACGACCGCAGCTACCGCCAGGTGACCGGAAAGGGCGCCGTCGTGCCCGGGTCGGCGCTGGCGGGAGAGGGGGCGCAGGCGCCGGTCGCGCGTCCGGCGACGCGCCGCACGGCGCCCTCCACCCGGGAGAACGCGCGGCAGGTCGACGACTTCTTCTACCGCAAGGGAGGCTACCGCACGGCGGCCTGCTCCTGCGGCGCCACGCTGCGCGCGCCGCCCGATTTCGCGACGCCGAGCGTTTCCTGCCCGCGCTGCGGGAGCGTGCACCACCTCGGTTGACGGCAACGGCGGGGGGCGCGGTCGGACCTTCGCCGCTGGTCAGGGTCAGACGTCGCGGTCGACCACCACGTCCCGGTCGAAGCCCTCGGTCAGGAAGCGCGACATCATCGCCGGGCCCAGTTCGGTGCCGATGCTCTCGGGATGGAACTGCACGCCGTAGAGCGGCCACCGGCGGTGGCGCACGCCCATCACCAGCCCATCGTCGGTCCAGGCGGTCAGGCGAAGGCAGTCCGGCAGCGACGCGCGATCGGCGACCAGCGAGTGGTAGCGCATCGCCTCCAGCGGCTCGGGCAGGCCGGCGAACAGGCCCGCGTCGTCGTGCAGGATCAGCGACGTCTTGCCGTGGCAGGGCTCGGGCGCGCGCACGATCCGGCCGCCCAGGGCGTCGACGATGCCCAGGTGGCCCAGGCAGACACCGAGGATGGGCACCTCGGGGCCCAGCTCGCGGATGGCGTCCAGGCCGACGCCCAGGTAGCCCGGGCCCCCGGGGCCGGCCGGGCCGGGCGAGATGACCAGTCGCCACGGCGCCAGCGCGCGCAGCCGGTCCAGCGTGATCGCGTCGTTGCGGAAGACCAGCGGCTCGCGGCCGCCGTCCAGCCGCGCCACCAGCTGGAACAGGTTGTAGGTGAACGAATCGTAGTTGTCGAGGATCACGACCGGGCCGCGGGCGCTCATGCGGGCTTCCTCCCGGCTGACGATCCCGCGGCGCCCGGGACGCCGATCGCGCCGGCCGCGCGCAGGGCCGCGACCAGCGCGCGCGCCTTGTCCAGGCTCTCGCGGTACTCGGCGCCGGGGTCCGAGTCGGCGGTGACGGCGCCGCCGGTGCCGAACGACACCTGGCCGCCCGCGCAGACGAACGTGCGGATGACGATGCTCAGGTCCAGGGCCCCGTCCCAGCCCAGCCAGCCCAGCGCGCCGGCGTAGACGCCGCGCGGCGCCGGCTCCAGCGCCTCGATGATGGCCATCGCCTCGAGCTTGGGCGCGCCGGTCATCGAGCCGCCCGGGAAGCAGGCGCGCACGGCGTCGAGCGCATCGCAGCCCGGCTTCAACCGCGCGGTGACGGTCGAGACCAGCTGGTGGACCGTGGCGTAGGATTCGACGACGCGCAGTTCGGGCACGGCCACGCTGCCGATGCGCGCCACGCGCCCGAGGTCGCTGCGCACGAGGTCGACGATCATCGTGTTCTCGGCGTTGTCCTTCACGGCACCGGCTAGCTCGGAGCGCAGGGCCTCGTCGGCGCGCGGGGTGGCGCCGCGCGGACGGGTGCCCTTGATGGGGCGGCTCTCGAGGCGGCCGTCGGCCGTGCAACGGAGGAAGCGCTCGGGCGAGGCGCCGGCCACGCAGACGTCGCCCCAGCGGAGGTAGGCGGCGAACGGCGCCGGGTTGATCGCCCGCAGCGCGGCATAGAGATCCCACGGATCGGCCGCCAAGGGCGCCGACAACTGCCGCGTCAGGCAGATCTCGAAGGCGTCGCCGGCGCGGATGTGCTCACGGCAGCGCGCCACCGCCGCAAGGTACGCGGCCTCGTCGCAGACGGTCGCCAGGCCGGACAGGTCCGGCTCGGCGCCGGGGGCCGCCGGGCGGGATTCGGCCGTGGCGGCGCGGACCCCCGCCGCGCCGGCGTCCGCCTCCGGCCGCATCCGCGCCAGGCGCTCACGCCATTCGTGTCGACGGTGGTCCAGGTCCCGCGCCGCGGCGGCGGTATCCGGGCCGCGGCCGGTCAGCGCCAGGGTCGTCCTCCCGGTCGCATGCTCGTGCCGCACGACGTCGTCGCAGACCATGACCAGCAGGTCGGGCACGGGACCGCGATCGGCGGCGCCGGCGTCGCGGCGGGGCAGCCGCTCATGCGCCCAGGCGACTCCGTAGCCGAACCACCCGACCAGACCGCCGCCGAACGGGCACTCATGCCGCGGCGCGGGCGGGTCCGGCGCGTAGGCGTCGCGCAGGGACCGCAGCGCAAGATAGGGGTCGCCAAGCCACCGCCGGCGTCGCGGCGGGGTCGCCCGCGCGCCGTCCGGTTCGCGCCAGATGGTCAACTCCAGGTCCAGGCCCGATCCGGACGGTTCGCGGCGCCAGCCCGCCAGCAGCGCGACCGGCTCGCCGCCGGCGAACGACCACCGGCCGAGTCGCCCGTCCGACAAGGCGCTGTCCAGAAGGAAGACGGGGGCGCCGGGGGGCATCGCCGTCGGCAGACGCCAGATGGGCGCCGCCGCCCCGACCGCCTCGACCGCGACGCAGGTGCAGCTGGCAGGGAATCCGAGGTCCATGTGCGGCTCCGGCGTGTGCTGCGGCTCCGATTGACACGGGCCGAGTGGGGAAGGTAACTTTGCGCGACTTCCCCGGGCGCGAGGCCCGGGGCCAATCTCAGTCGGCGGGCGCGCTTCGGCAAGACGGCCCGCCGCGCCGGCCGGGGTTCCCCACGCACCCGGTTCCGGCCGCCCCGCCCGGGCAGCCGGGGTTCTCGGAGTCGCCGTTGATGCAGCGTCGTTCCTTTCCCACCCGCGCGGCGGTACTGCTGCTTTTGTCGGCCTGGTGGGCCTGACGCTCACGAACCTGGGCTACTTCGGCACCGCCTTCAGCAACCGCAACCAGCCCTCGTGCGAGTACCCGCTCAACAGCAATGTCGAGCACATCTACCGCGGCGGGCTGTGGGTGGGCGCCCGGGCCGCCGACGGGAGCGTGCACGTCACGAGCGGCGCGCAGGACGCGAACGGGCTGCAGGAAGGCGACGACATCCGTGAGCTGACCAACTTCTACGACGACGAGAACGCCGGCAATCCCAAGAATTTCGTGCGGGAATGGTCCAACAGCCAGAACTCGGCGAACTACGACATCCGTGAGCTGACCAACTTCTACGACGACGAGAACGCCGGCAATCCCAAGAATTTCGTGCGGGAATGGTCCAACAGCCAGAACTCGGCGAACTACGACATCCGCTCGCTGGCCACCCAGCACTTCGAGATGTACATGCACGATTACATGGACTCCCCGTCGGGCAACCACACGCCTCTGGGAATCGAGGTCCGCCTGCGCGCGCTGGCTTGGGGCAACCCGTACGCCGACGATTTCGTGATCCTCGACTACACGCTGGTCAACATCACCGGGGATTCGCTGGGCACGGGCGGCAGCGAGTTGACCGATGTCTATCTCGGCCTGTGGGTCGATACGACGGTCGGCAACACCGAGCACCGGACCCCCTACGATCCCCAGGCCCCGTTGCGCTGGGACTACTGGGACGACTACAACGGCGCCTGGGGCCCGGTGGGGCAGGTTGACGAGACGTTCACGGTCCCGTCGGACCCCGACATCTGGATGGCCTACGAACACGACGCCGACGGTGACGAAGGGCTGGCCACGAGTTGGATCGGCTACCGGCTGCTGGGGACCAACCGCGCGCCGACGCCCGCGCCCGGCGTGCGGCCGGTGTCGTACAATGCCTGGCGCTTCCGCGGCGTTCCGGCGCGCGATGACGAGTACGAGGCCCCCGACGCGCCGGGCACGATCCTGCCGGGCAAGTACCAGATCATGGCGAACGGGAATTTCGACGTGGGCGAGACCGGGGAAGCGGATTTCAGCGCCCAGTCGAATTGGGTCACGTTGATGTCGACCGGCCCGTGCCATTCCTGGGCGCCGGGCGACACCCTGACCGTCACGTTCGCCATCGTGGCGGCGCCCGATTCGCTGAGCCTGCTGGCGCACGGCAAGGTCGCCCAGGTGGCGTACGACGAGGGCTTCACGATCCCGGCGGGCCCGCCGTCGCCGTTACCGGAGTTCGCGACGGAGAACAACTCGGTCGTCATCGCCTGGGCGTCCGGCGACTCCCTGGACAGCGGCGGCCAGCCGCTGCCGATCGACAGCGCCCTGCGCTCGCCGGAACACCACATCAGCGCCATCACGGGCCGCGAGGACTTCCAGGGCTACCGCATCTACCGCTACCAGGGCCGGGCCATCCCCGGCGATCCGTTCCGCACTACGACCCTGGTCGCGCAGTTCGACCGCATCGACGGCGTGGGTTTCGACACCGGGTTGCCGCCGCGAGGGGAAGACGGCCGGCGACGTTTCGTGGATACGGGACTTCTCGACGGCTTCCCGTACTGGTACGCGGTCACCGCGTTCAGCGCGCCGGACATCGAGGCCGGCCTGCCGGAGTTCGAGAGCGGCTTCAACGAGAACTCGCGACTGGTGTACCCCGGCCCGGCGGCGGCGAGCGGCCTGGCTGGCGGCGTCTCGGTCTATCCCAATCCGTACCGCGCAGCGTCGATGTTCGACTCGCGCACCAACGCGGGCATCGAAGAGATCGGGCGCAAGCTGTGGTTCACGGGCCTGCCCCCGCGCTGCCGGATCCAGGTCTTCACGCTGGCGGGCGACGTGATCAAGACGATCGAGCACGACGACCCCAGTTCGGGGCAGGCGGCGTGGGACCTGATCAGCGAACCCGTGCGCGCCATCGCCACCGGGCTCTACGTCTTCGTCGTGACCGACCACGCCACGGGCGAGGTCCAGCGCGGGAAGCTGGTGATCATCAAGTGAAGACGTCCTCCGGAAACCCGCTCGCTGCGGCGCGGCGATCCCTCGCGGCGCCGGGCTTGGCGCTGGCGGTGGCTGCGCTCGTCGCCGGCTGCGCCGCGAACGAACCGTTCGACCCCTCGACGGTCCCCAACCAGAAGCCCGCGGCGCGGCTCTTCGTCGGGCCGGTGACGCCTGGCGCCGAGCTGAACCCGACCAGCTACTATCGGCGGACGTTCCGCTGGAGCGGTTCGGACGTCGATGGCTGGGTGCGCGATTTCCACGTCTCAGTACGCACGCAGTTCGACGTGCCCGCGCCCTGGACGACCACCGCACGCACGGAAACGACGATGACGTTCACGCCCGATGCCCAGGGCCGGGCCGAGGCGACCATCTACCTGGCCTGCCGCGACGACCGGGGCGCTGTGAGCGACACTGTCGTGCAGCGCATCCCGCTGCGGAACTTCCCGCCCGCGGTGAATTTCCAGAGCGACTTCGATCCCCGACGCAACCTGCAGCGCGAGTTCCGCGACATCAACGGCAACGTGACGACCAACCCCGCGGCCGCCGTCGACACGACGTACTTCAACTGGGGCGCGATGGGCTTCCGGCTCTTCGCCCTCGATCTGGACGGCGCCGCGACGATGGACGACTTCTACCGCTACACCTTTGCCGACGGGGACGGCGAAGCGCTGGAGACGCGCGACCAGTCCGACCCGTTGGCGGACCCGAACACGGGCTGGGTGCGGGTGCCGTTCAACTCCAGCGCCGAGATCAAGAAGTTCTCGATCTTCGCCAGGAACGTGCTCCCGGGCTCGCCGCGCCGGCTCCGGGTCTCTGTCCGCGACGAGGCGGCCTCCGACGCGAATTTCAGCTACAGCTGGGAGGTCCGCGCGCCGTCCGGCCCGGTCCTGTTCATCGGCGAGGGACAGACCCCCGCCGCGCGCGGCTTCTACACCGGCGTGCTTGACACCCGCTTCGGCGCCGGCGGCTGGGATCAGTACCAGTTCTGGTTCGGCTGGCCCGAGGACGCGGCCGTGCTGCTGGAGACGTTCCGCAAGTTCCAGGTCGTGTTCTGGACCGACGGCGGCTCGGGCAGCCTCAATCTCAAGACCGCCACGACCGTACCGGGAGTGCTGCAGCAGTACCTGTTCCCGCCGGCCGGATCGCCGCCGGGTCGCGTGCTGTACTCCTCGCGCGGGTTCCTGGGCCAGACCAACGGCCTGTCGAACGCCTTCGTGCAGGCGGTGCTGGGGGTAAGCCCGACGCCGGCCCCGGCCACGCCGCTGCGCCTGCCCTCGGGTCGCGCCGCGCTCCACCAGGGCGCCTCGACGCTGCCCGACATGACCAGCGCCACCGCGCTGCAGGTGGGCGGCTACGGCCTCTCGCTCCTGGCTTCGGGCGACAACGAAGCCCTCTACCGGATGGAGACCTGCACCGACTGCTACGGCGACCCGCGACGCCCTTCGCCGCCGTACGACCCGGTGGTCGGCATGCGGATGCCCGCGCGCGGCGTCTCGCCGCTCGCGAGGTTCGTGGGCCTGAGCGTGCAGGTCGAGAGCTTCAACCAGGCCCAGGCCTCGGCGGTCCTGCAGGCCCCCCTCGACAACGAACTGGGAGTGGCCGACCGGTGACGGACGGACGTATCCGCGCCGCCACCGCGGCCTCCGTGCTCCTGCTGGCGCTGCTCACGGGACCGCCGGCGTCCGCGCAGCCGGCCGGCGCGCCCCCCCCGGCGACGGGCGGAGCGGTCGACCCCCTGTCGCCCTGCACCATCAAGGGCCGCATCTTCGACGCCGAGAACGGCGAAACGATGCCGTACACGAACGTCTTCATCGCCGGCACCAACTCCGGCACGATGGCCTTCACGGACGGCTTCTACATCCTGCGCGGGTTGCGCGCCGGGACGTACACGGTCAAGGCCTCCTACATCTCCTACGCGGTGGGCACGAAGACGGTCACGCTCGCGCCGGGCGAGGTGGCCAACGTCGATTTCCATCTCGAGGTCCAGGCCATCCTCGCCGAGGCGCTCGAGGTGGCCGCCGAGCGCGAGCTGATCGAGGTGGATCGCACCGGCAGCAGCCATTTCCTCAGCGCCCAGCAACTGTCGGCGATGCCGCTGGACCAGATGGTGGACATGATCGCGCTGCAGCCCGGCGTGACGATGCAGGACAACCAGATCCACATCCGCGGCGGCCGGGCCGACGACACCATGTTCATGGTCGACGGCATGTCGGTGAACGACCCGCTCAGCGGCGGCGGCTACGGCTACCAGATGGACCCGGCGATCATCAACGAGATCGAGGTGCTCACCGGCGGCTTCAACGCCGAGCACGGCCAGGCGGTCAGCGGCGTCGTCAACGTCTCGACGAAGGAAGGCAACGACTACCTCGAGGCGCGTGTCAGCCTCAAGCGTGACTACCTGCTCAGGCCGGTGCCGAAGAACGACTACCTGGACTGGCGGGACTACACCGATTTCGCCGAACCCCAGAACGTCGATATGCTGAAGGCGTCGGTCTCGGGGCCGGATCCCTTCACGGCCGGCTTGCGGCGCCTCGGCCTGCGCCTGCCGGGGAAGCAGTACCTCCTGGCCAGCGGTTCCCTCGACACCAAGGACGGCCACCTGCCGATCTTCAGCCTGCAGGAACGGCTGCGATCGCCCATGTACGAAGGCGCCTTCTGGACGCCCCGGGCCGACAACAACTGGAACGGGATGCTGAAGTGGACCTGGATCCTGGACCAGGACCGCAAGTTCAACTTCAACGTCAGCCGCAACGTCAGCATCAGCCAGGGCTTCGAACTCGGCGGCGAGGGCTACCCGTTCACGTTCCTGGACCGGCTGGACCAGTACCTGGTCTTCACCAACGAGAACATCCTGAGCCAGGCCTATTACCGCCAGGTGCTGGGCGAGAAGTCGTGGTTCGAGGCGTCGGTCGGTCGCAGCTTCACGCGTCAGCACTCGAACGTGAACGGCAACGACGATTTCACCACCTACGAACCGTTCCGTCGCCAGGATTTCGGCAGCACGGGCAGCGCCGACCGCTGGCACGATCACTATGCGGAATCGTACACGTTCAAGGGCGCCTACACCTTCATGGGCGGCGGCCACAACGAGTTCAAGACCGGCATGGACCTGTCCCTGACGGAGATCCAACTCGTCGACCTCGCCTATGGACTGGCCTCGCCGACACCGGGACGGCTGGGCATCCGGCAGGACATCTTCGTGGCGCACCCGATGACCGGCTCGGCCTATTTCCAGGACAAGCTGGACTACCGGGGCCTGATCCTGAACGCAGGCCTGCGCGCCGACTTCTGGGCGCCGGGCCGCGAGGTCGAGGCCGTGATGGCCGACCCCGACGAGTACCTGTTCATCACCGACGACATGGCGGCGGAGTTCGGCGCCGGCACCTACCGGGCCTTCGGGCGGAACTGGAAGGCGCGCTTGTCGCCGCGCCTGGGCCTCAGCTTCAAGGTCACCGAGCGCGACAAGTTCTTCTTCAACTACGGCCACTTCAGCCAGTGGCCGCGGTTCCTCTACGTCTACCCCCAGTTGACGGCCAACACCGCGGCCGACGTGCAGTTGCTGGGCAACCCGAACCTGGACCCGAAGATCACGGTCGAGTACGAGACCGGCATCCAGCACGAGTTCGGCGGACTCTGGAGCGCGGGCATCACCTTCTTCAATCGCGACATCTTCGGCTACGCGAAGAGCGTCACGATGGCCCCGGTGCAGATCACGCCCGAAATGACCTCGGATCCGAACGATACCGAGCCCCGGACGATCAACCCCGTGCGCTACTTCAACGGGGACTCGGCGCGCAGCCTCGGCATCGAGGTGTCCGTCGTCAAACGCACCACGCGCTGGCTCAGCGGCTCGGCCAGCCTCGAGCTCCAGCGCACGACCGGCACCAACAGCACCGCCGACCGCGCCTATCTGCAGGCCCTGTTCGGCGAGGAATACGACGACACGGCGAATCTGGCGGCGCTTACGCGTTCGCCCCTCCTGTGGGACAAGCCGTGGGCC
>VGXH01000040.1 GCA_016873405.1 bacterium | reverse complement strand
CCCCGTGGGCTGGCCGTCCTCCGAGTCGAAGTCGACGCCCGCCCGCGACCGCGCGATCAGGATGGTCAGGCGCTGCACGGCGAGGGTGCGGCCGTGGGGGAACGCGATGCCGGGACCGACGGCGGTCGAGCCGAGGTGTTCGCGGCTCTGGAGCATCTGCAGGATCGTGTCGGGGTTGTGGATGCTCGTGACGGCGACGAGACCTTCGACCATTTCGGCAAGAGCGGTGGCTTTGTCGGTGGCTTGGAGGTCGGGCAGGAAGAGCGCGGGTGAGGTATGCTTCAGCACCTCGACAATGTCCATGACGGGCGCACCACCTTGAGTATGCGGACCGATTGTGCTACCTGTTCGCCTGAAACCTAACCCATCGGCGGGCGATAGACAAGTTGCAAAACGGGCCCGCGCCGCGTGGCGGGCCGAAGGGACGGCATGGCGGAGGCCACTCGGCAGGATGGCGCCCGGAATGACGCGGCGGCGCGGGAAGGCACCGTGATCCGGGCGGGCGCCGGGCACTGCCAGGTGGTGGTCGGCGACGAGACCTGGCGCTGCCGCGTCCGCGGCCGCCTCAAGCAGGGGCCGCGCCAGGTCCAGACCGTGGTCGTGGCCGGGGATCGCGTGCTGGTGCGCCCGGTGGCCGGCAACGCGTCGCCCGGCGCCGGCGGCGAGGCCGTGGTGGAGGAGGTCCTGCCGCGCCGCAACCGCCTGTCGCGGCTGGCGGCGCGGCGCAGCGGCGGCCGCGTCGAGCAGGTGCTGATGGCGAACCTCGACCTGGTCGTGGTCGTGCAGTCGGTGCGCGACCCCGAGCCGCAGACCGGCTTCGTCGACCGGTTGCTGGCCGCCGCGCTGCGGTTCGGCGTCGACGGCGTCGTCGTGGTCAACAAGCTCGACCTGTGCGATGCGGAGGGCCGCGCGCGCGAGTTGGAGCGTTGGCATTGGTACCGGCGCCTCGGCAACGCCGTGATCGCCGCCTCGGCGACCACGGGCGAAGGCCTGGCCGAGCTGGGAACGCTGCTAGGCGGCCGGGTGGCGCTGCTGCTGGGCGCCTCGGGCGTCGGCAAGAGCAGCCTGCTCAACGCGCTCTACCCCGGCCTGGACCTGCGCGTCAACGCGGTGACCGGCCGCACCGGACTGGGCCGCCACACCACGACCCACACCGAACTGCATCCGGTGCCGGGCGGCGGCTTCATCGCGGACTCGCCCGGCCTGCGCGGCTTCGACCCCTGGGACATTGCCCCGGCCGGGATCGGGGCCTATTTTCCGGACCTCGAGGCCGAGTCCGCGCGCTGCCGCTTCCGCGGCTGCCTGCATCGCGACGAACCCGATTGCGGGGTCAAGGACGCCGTGGCGCGGGGGGCGCTGCCCGCCTGGCGCTGGGAGGGCTACCTGGCCCTGCTGCGCGACCTGGAGGACCGCCGGAAGGCGACGGGCTACCGCTCCTGAGCGCGCCCGGGCGGCCGGGGTCCGGCCAGGGCGGCGTAGAATCGAGCGGCCTCCTCGCCCTCGTGGAGCAACTTGTCGAGCGGCGGCAATCCCGTCGGCGGGCGCCACCGTGTCAGGGCTTCGGCCTGCCGGGCGGCGCGACGCGCGGGCCAGGCGCCGGCCGGCCCCAGCGGCGACTTGGCCGCCAGTTCGTAGCAGCCCAGGGCGGCGATCACCCAGGCGCACAGGACCAGGCAGGCGGCGCGGAAGCGGTTCACGGCGCGATCGCTCCGGTGGTCGGGGTGGTGACGCGATGCCGGCGCCCGGATGGCCGGGCCGAGCCGCCGCGTCGGACGCGGCCGGCTTGTCGCCGCAATCAACGTGCCAGCCGCGCGCGCGGCGGGCGGACACCAGGAGCGTCGATTGCCCCCGACCCGCGCAGCGAAACAGCGGCTGATGCGCGCCCTGGCGCGCCGGCTGCGCCGGGAGCCGCTGACGGCGACCCAGCTGATCGCGCTGCGTCCGGACCGCATCCTCGTGGTTCGGCAGCACAACCAGATGGGCGACCTGGTCTGCGCCACGCCGGGGCTGCGCGCCATCGCGGAGACCTGGCCTGCCGCGCGCGTGATGCTGGTGACGTCGCCCGTCAACGCGGGCGTCGCGCACAACAACCCGCACCTGGCGCGGGTCCTGGTGTTCGACAAGTCCCTGCGCCGGCTGCCGGTGTTCGCGCGCGCGTTGCGGGCCTGGCGGGCGGACCTGGCGATCGTGCCGAGCAGCGTCTCGTTCTCGCTGACGAGCGCGCTGATCGGCCTGTGCAGCGGGGCCCGGCACGTCATCGGGGCGGACAGCCGTCCTTTCGGCTGGGACTTCAGCGCGCGGTGCTTCTCGCTGGTGATGCCGGCTTCACCGCGGCTGGATCGCTCCGCGGTGGAGCATTCGCTGGCGCCGCTGCGCGCGGTCGGCATCGACACGCACGACCTGTCGACGGTGGTGGTGCCTGGAGCGGCGCAGCGCGCGGACGCCGCCGCGGCCGTGGCGGCCCTGGGCCTGACCGACGGCTTCTGGGCCCTGCATCCGGGCGCCGGCAAGCGTCAGAACGCGTGGCCGGCCGGGCGCTTCGCGGCACTGGCGCGCCGGGCCGCGGCCGCGGGCCATCAGGTCCTGGTCCTGCACGGCCCGGCCGACGGCGCGGCGCTGGCGGCCTTCGCGCCGCCCGTTCCCGGCGTCCGGGTGGCGCCGCCGATCCCGGTCGGCACCCTGGCCGCGCTGCTGGAGCGGGCCGACCGCCTGCTCTGCAACGACACCGGCGTCATGCACGTGGCCGGCGCGCTGGGGGTGCCCACCCTGGCGCTCTTCGGCCCGACCGATCCGGCGCTGTGGAAGCCGCCGTCGCCCGCGGTGCGCGCGCTGCGCGCCGCGCGGCGCCTGGACGACGCGCGCGGCCCCGAGTTCGGCTGGCTGGAGGCGATCACCGAGGACGAGGCGTGGCGCGCCTGGGCCGCGTTGCCCGGCCGCGACCGGAAGGAAGGCTGACATGGAGATGGTCGCGATCCGCGTGCTCGTGCTGGTGTTCTCGGTGGTCGTCCACGAGGTGGCCCACGGCTGGGCGGCGCTCAAGCTGGGCGATACGACGGCCAGGGACCAGGGGCGCCTGACGCTCAACCCCCTGCCGCACGTCGATCCGCTGGGCAGCGTGATCGTCCCCCTGCTGCTGTCGCTGACCGGTTCGTTCATGATGGGCTGGGCCAAGCCGGTGCCGGTGCACGTCGGACGACTGCGCCATCCCTGGAACGACCACCCGAAGGTCGCCGCCGCCGGTCCCGCCAGCAACCTCCTGCTGGCCCTGGTGTCGGCCGTCCTGCTGGGTCTGACCGCCGGCGTCGCCGCTCGCCTGCCGGCCGACCACGCCGCGGCCGGCCCGGCCGGGTTCCTGCTGCTGGTCTGGCAGACAGGCATCGTCGTCAATGTCGTGCTGGCGGTGTTCAACCTGATTCCGTTGCCGCCGCTGGACGGAAGCTGGATCCTGACGCGCTTCCTGCCGGACCACCTGCGCGAAGGCTACGAGAACCTGCGCAACTACGGCATGCTGGTGGTCGTCGGCTTCCTGCTTCTGATGCACTACACGCCGGCCGGCAACTACCTGCAGACCGCGATGGCGGCCGCGGTCAGTCCGTTCCTGAGTCTGGCGCTGGTCCTGGCGCGCGCCATCGGCTGAAGCGCGGCGGGCCCCCTGCCTCGGCAGGGAGCCCGCATGGCGCCAGGAGGACCAGTCCCGGCAGGATGTCTACTGGGCGCTCATGTCGTCGCCGCGCGTCCCGGTCAGCCTCAGGAGGGTCCGCATGACCGCGCTCTCGTTGCCCGAGGTGTCGACCGCGTACACGAAGTAGTAGCTCGAACCCGGCACCGGCGCGTCGTCCTGGTAGGACGTCATCAGCGTCGGCGTGCCGACCAGAACATCGACCTCGCCGTGGCTCTCGCGGGTCACGACGTAGCCGGCCAGGTCGCCGTCGACGGTGTTGGGGGCCCAGCTGACGACAGCCACGCCGCCATCGAGGGCGACGGCGAGTTCGCTCGGGGGGCTCGGCGGAGCCGTGTCCGGAGCGACGGTGATGGGGTTCTTGTTGTCGCTGCAGCCGGTGGCAACGGCCATCAGCCCGAGGATCAGGGTCAGCGCGATCATCTTCTTGTTAGCCATGAGTGGCCCTCCTTCAGTTCGCCTAATGCGCCCGCCGATGTTGTCGCTGGGCACGGACGGCGGGGATCGGTTGCAGTGGCACGTTGTTCAGGTCCTGCCCCGCCGGCCGTGCTGTTGAGCGGTCCGTGCAAGGCAGATGCCCTTTTGAGTAATCGTGAGTCTTATCGACGTAATCGCCTATTTATTTAGGAATTAGTTGGCCGAAACGGATGTCTTGGGATACGATACGGCACCCCGGGACCTTCGGCGGGCGTGTGGATTGCGAGGACCGGGCGGCGCCGGGCGGGCACTTTGCCCGCTCTCGGAGGCGGGGGCGGCGGGGGGCGCCGGGCGTCCGGTTGCGGGCCGGTCGTCGCGGTCGTCATTAAAGCCCTTGACAAGTATTGGCTTATGCCGAAAACTGCAGCCATGCTCGCGCGGGACAACGGCGGCGGACGCAGGCGCCCGGGCGGTTGCCGGGGTGCTTGCGGGTCTTGGAAACCAGGAGGAGCGCCATGACGAAGGCCGATATCGTTGAGGACATCGCCCAGAGGACCGGCCTGACCAAGAAAGAGGTCGCCGAGACCGTCGACCTGTTCCTGGACAAGATCGGCGACCTGCTGGTCGACGGGAAGCACCTGGAAATCAGGGGATTCGGCACGTTCAAGGTCAAGGAGCGCAAGGAGCGCATGGCGCGCAACCCGCGCACCGGCGACTCTGTCCCGGTGCCCTCGCGCAAGGTGCCGGTCTTCAAGGTCTCCAAGATGCTGAAGGACAAGGTCGCCGGCGATTGACGCCGCCCGCGGCCCTGGTCCGCCGCGCCGCCGCTGCCTGCGGACGAACCGGTTTTCCGCCTCCGATCAGGGGGCTGGGAACCGGTTCGACGCACGGCGCCCGTGGGCATGCCGCCCGAACCCCGGAGGGCACGTGCACGCCCACGAAGATCTGATCGACCTGCGCAGCGACACCGTCACGCGGCCCACCCCGGGCATGTTGCGGGCCATGGCCGCCGCCGAACTGGGCGATGACGTCCTGGGCGACGATCCCACCGTGCAGCGGTTGCAGGCGGTCGTCGCCGAGCGGCTGGGCAAGGAGGCGGGGCTCTTCGTGCCGAGCGGCACGATGGGCAACCAGCTGGCGATCCGCGCCCAGACCGCGCCGGGCGACCAGGTCGTGGTCGAGGACGGCGCGCACGTCTACCGCTACGAGGCGGGCGCCCCGGCGGCCCTCAGCGGCGTGCAGTTGACCTGCGTGCCGGCGCCCGGCGGACTGCTGTCGTGGGAGCTGGTCGAACCGGCGCTGAATCCCGCCAACGTTCACTGCCCGCCGCCCAGCCTGGTCTGCCTGGAGAACACCCACAACCGGGCCGGCGGCCGGCTGGTCCCGCAGGAACTGGTGGTCGCCGTCGGCGCCGGCGCCCGCGCGCGCGGCCTGCGCGTGCACCTGGACGGCGCGCGGCTGTGGCACGCGCACGTCGCCGGCGGCCTCGCGCTGGCCGAACTCGCCGCCCCCGCCGACACGGTGAGCGTCTGTTTCTCGAAGGGCCTCGGGGCCCCGGTCGGTTCGGTGCTCGTCGGCGACCGCGAGGTCATCGCCCGCGCCCACCGCTTCCGCAAGATGTGGGGCGGCGGCATGCGCCAGTCGGGGCTGCTCGCGGCGGCGTGTCTGTACGCGCTGGAGCACCAGCTGGAGCGCCTGGCCGAGGATCACGCCCGGGCGGCGGCGATCGCCGGCGGGCTCGACCATCCGGCGCTGTCGGTGGGCCATCCGGTGGACACCAACATCGTCATCGTCGACGTCGCCGGTCCGGGCGCCGACCTGCGCCTGGTTGCGCACCTGGCGGCGCGCGGCATCCTCGCGCTGGGTTTCGGCCCCGGGTGCGTCCGTCTGGTGCCGAACCTGCTCAACAGCGACGCCGACATCGCGCGGGTGGTGGAGGCCTTGAACGCGTTCCCGCGCGCCTGAGCGGGCGGCGGCGGGCCGGGTCCGCGGCCGGAGCGCCGGCGGCCCGCGGTTTTCCTTCCCTCGTCGCGGGTGTATGTTTCGGCGGCCGCCGCGGCACCTGCCCGGACCCCGGACCCGGATCGGAGACGACGCCATGGATGTCCAGCCCGCGCCCGACGCCCCCTGGGTTCTGCCCCCGGGTCTGGTCCGCGCCCGCTGCCTCGACTTCCTGCGGTCCGAACTGGCGGCGTCCGGGCGCAGCGGGCTGGTCATCGGCCTTTCCGGCGGGATCGACTCGGCCGTCGCGGCCGCCCTGGCCGTCGAGGCGCTGGGGGCCGAGCGCGTGCGGGGCTGCCTGCTGCCGTACGCGACGAGCTCCGCCGCCTCGGTGACCGACGCGCAGGCGGTGGCGGCGAGCCTGGGCCTGACGGTCGAGCTTCTGGACATCACGCCCATGGCCGACGCGTTCCTGGCCGGCATTCCCGGCGCCGAGCGCGTGCGGCGCGGCAACGTCATGGCGCGTTGCCGCATGATCGTGCTCTACGACCGCTCGGCGGCCCATGACGCCCTGGTGCTGGGCACCGGCAACCGCACCGAGAGCCTGCTGGGCTACACCACGCTGTACGGCGACAACGCCTGCGGCCTGAATCCGCTCGGCCAGCTCTACAAGACGGAGGTGCGACTGCTCGCGGCGGACTACGGCCTGCCCGCGGCCGTGCGCACGAAGGCGCCGAGCGCCGACCTCTGGGCCGGCCAGTCGGACGAGGACGAGCTGGGCGTGACCTACGCCGAGGTGGACCGCCTGCTGCACCACCTGGTCGACGAGGGGCTGGGCGAGCGCCGGCTGGCCTCGCTGGGCTTCGCGCCCGCGCTGGTGGCGCGCGTCTCGGCGCGGGTGCGGGCGATGGCCTTCAAGCGCCGGTTGCCGCCGGTGGCGGCGATGCCCGGACGGGCGGACCCGGACGCGGCGTCAGGCGCCGCCGGCGACAGGACGGCGACGTGACCCAACCGCGCTCGGGCACGCCGCGCACCGTCGCGGTGCCGGAGGCCGAGCTTCCGGCCGGCGTTTGCCAGTTCGTGGCCACTCCCATCGGCAACCTGGCCGACATCGGCCTGCGGGCGCTGTCGGTGCTGGCGGCCGCCGACGTGGTCTACGCCGAGGACACCCGGCACACGCGCCGGCTGCTGGACCGCTACGACGTCTCGGTGCCGCTGGCCAGCTTCCACGACCACAACGCGGCGCGCGCCGTGCCGGCCATCGTCGCGCGCCTGCGCGAGGGCGGGCGCGTCGCGGTGGTCAGCGACGCCGGGATGCCCTGCATCTCGGATCCCGGCTACGCGCTGGTGGCGGCGCTGCGCCGCGAGGAGCTTCCCTACACCGTCGTGCCCGGGCCGTCGAGCGTGCTGGCGGCGCTCGTGCTGTCGGGCTTTCCGACCGACCGTTTCCGGTTCCTCGGGTTCGTGCAGCGGAAATCCGGCGCGCGCCGCCGGCAGTTGGAGCTGGCGTTGGCCGAGGCCGGCACCTCGGTGCTGCTGGAGTCGTGCCACCGCATCCGCTCGACCCTCGAGGCCGTGCAGGAGCTGGACCCGGCGCGCGAGCTGGCGGTCGCGCGCGAGATCACCAAGCTGCACGAGGAGACGCTGCGGGGTCCGGCCGAGGACCTGTTGCGACTGCTGACGGGTCCGCGGCTGCGCGGGGAACTGGTCCTGCTCGTCCGCGGCACCGGCGAGCGCCGGCAGAAGGAGGAGCCATGAGTCTGAGCGGGATCAAGGCGGCGGCCCGCGGCGCGGCGGCCCCGGTCGTGGCGGCGCTGGACAGGGCCGGCGTCTCGCCGCTGGGGGTGTCGATCACCGGGCTGCTCATCACCGCCGTCTCGGGCAAAATCATCGGCCAGGGCCGATTGCTGGCGGGCGCTCTCGTGTTCCTGCTCGGCTCGGCGTTCGACATGCTGGACGGCGACCTGGCGCGCCGGCAGGGCACGGTCTCGAAGCGTGGCGCGTTCCTGGACTCCTGCTTCGACCGCCTGGGCGAGGCGTTCCTCTTCGCCGGCCTGACCTGGTACTTCTCCGGCGGGGAACACGGCGCCGACCGGGTGGCCCTGCTGCTGATCACGTTGACGGTGGTCGGCAGCCTGACCACCAGCTACGTCCGCGCGCGCGCCGAGGGCGTCGGGGAAACCTGCCACGTCGGTTGGGTGCAGCGCACCGAGCGCGTGGTCCTGCTGACGGTGGGCCTGCTGGTCGGCCGCTGGGCGCTGGTTCCCATCCTCGGCTTCCTCGCGGTGGCGACGCTGGCCACGACGGCGCAAAGGCTGGCGCACGTCGCCGCGAAGCTGCCGGGCCCGGCGCCGCGCGGCGGGAGCCGGCCGTGACCGCGCCCGGACGCGACACCCCAGGCCGCGGCCTCCTGGTCACCTTCGAGGGGCCGGAGGGCAGCGGCAAGTCGACGCTGATCGACGCGCTGGCCGAACGGCTGCGCACCGTCGGCGTCGAGCCCGTGCTGGCGCGCGAGCCCGGAGGCACGCCCGTCGGCGAGCGCATCCGGCGGGTGCTGCTGGATCCGGCCAGCGTCGGCATGACCGCCCGGACCGAGCTGCTGCTGATGGTCGCCAGCCGCGCGCAGCTGGTCGCCGAGGTGGTGCGCCCGGCCCTGGCCGCCGACCGCGTGGTGCTGTGCGACCGCTTCGCGGACGCCTCGGTCGCCTACCAGGGCCACGGTCGCGGGCTGGGCCAGGAGCTGGTCGACCGGCTCAACGCCGTCGCGCTCGAGGGCCTTGCGCCCGACCTGACGCTGCTGTGCCTGCTGCCGCCCGAGCAGGGGCTGGCGCGCATCGGCGGCCGCGCCCCCGACCGGCTCGACGCCGAGCGCCTGGAGTTCCACCAGCGCGTCCACGCGGGCTACCTCGCGCTGGCGGCGCAGGCTCCGCGGCGCTTCCGTGTGGTGGACGCCGCGCTCGAGCCGCCGCGGATGCTGGCCGCGGCCCTCGAGCACCTGCGAGCGCTGGAACACCGCTTGCTCGGCGGCCTATAATGCGGCCCGAAGGCCTCCACCAGCGCGACCCCGGCAAGGAAGTGGACCTGGACATGAACGTCGACCTGAATCGCAACATCAAGCGCGGCAACGGATTGCGAAGCGGCTGGTGGCGGGCCGCGCTGGTTCTCGCGCTGGTCCTGATGGCCGCGACGGCGGCCCGCGCCCAGGACGATCCTGCCCGACGTCGGCAGGAGTTCTACGACAACCTGAAGATCCTCGGCGACGTCTACGAGCGGGTCATCAACAACTACGTCGACGAATTGAACCCCCACGAGGTCATGCAGGCCGCGGTCGAGGGGATGCTCGCCGACCTCGACGAGCACTCGAACTTCCTGCCGCCGGTCAACTACGAGGACCTGATGACCTCGACCGAGGGCGAGTTCGGCGGCCTGGGCATCAGCATCCAGGTGCGCGACCATTACCCGACGGTGGTCTCGCCCATCGAGGGCACGCCGGCCTACTACCCC
>VGXH01000039.1 GCA_016873405.1 bacterium | reverse complement strand
GGTGACGCGCGGCAACGAGGGCAGCACGCTGGTCTTCACGGTGAGCCTGACCACCACGCGGCAGGCGGCCACGACCTTCACGCTGGCGATGCTGCCCGGCACCACCCAGGGCGCGGGGGTGGACTACACGTTCACCGGCGGCGGCGCTCAGGTGATCCCGCCGTTCACGCCGTCGCTCAGCTTCTCCGTGCCGCTGCTCGACGACCAGCTGGCGGGCGAGCCCGACGAGGTGCTGCGCGCGACCATCGCCGGCGCGAACGTGGCGCTAGGCGTCACCGCCCTGGACCTGACCATCGTCGAGGCGCCGGAACTGGCGATCGCGGCGGCGCCGGCCGTCAGCGAGGGCGCGCCGGCGGTGTTCCCGGTCACCCTGGACGCGCCGTCGACGGCGCCGGTGAGCTTCCGCGTTCAGTTCTCCAGCGGCACGGCCAACGTCACCCGGGACATCGTCAATACCGGCACCGGGCCGTTCACGATCCCGGCCGGCTCCGTCAGCGTGAACGTGCCGGTGCCGACCGTCGCCGGCGACGGCGGCGACCTGGCGAGCGAGACCTTCACGACCACGCTGATCGGCCCGGTCAATGCCACGCTCAGCGGCTTCAACTCGGCCACGGGCACGATCCTGGACGGCGATCCGTCGCCGCTGTCGTTCACGGGCGATGCGTCGGCCGGCGAGGGCCAGGATCTCGTCTTCACGGTGCAGGCGGCCTGGACCAGCGAGGCGGCCATCACCTTCCGCGCGCAGTTCACCGACGGCACCGCGGCCGGCTCGGGCATCGACTACGTCAGCGCGGGGACCGGGCCGTTCACGCTGCCGGCGGGGCAGTCGTCGGTGACGGTCCGCGTGCCGACGGTGGATGACGTCGGCCCGGAACTGGCCGCGGAGGACTTCACGATCCGGATCAGCGACCCGGTCAACGCCGTGGTCGGCGCGGCGCCGACGGCCACCGGCCGCGTGCTGGACAACGACCAGCCGGTCCTGACCATCGCCGCCGGCCCGCCGGTGATCGAAGGGGGCACGCTGTCGTTCACGGTGAGCCTGAGCCGGCAGACCATCGTGCCGGTGACGTTCGGCGTGGACTTCCTGAGCGGCTCGACGCAGGGCGCGGCCGACTTCACGGCGCCGATCGGCCCGTGGACGCTGCCGCCGGGCGCGACATCCGTGGTCATCAACGTGCCGACGGTTCAGGACGCCGTCCACGAGAACCAGGAGATCTTCGTCGCCCGGCTGGCGGCAGGCCCGGTCAACGCCGTGGTCGGCGCGCCTTCCGAAGCCAACGGGGTGATCGACGACGACGATCCGTAGGCGCGCGTATCGAGCACTCGTGACGCTTGCGCCGGCGCGATGCCGGCGTCTTCGCGAAGATCGAGCCGGCGCCCTGGCAGCCGCCGCCGCGAACTCCCGCCCTCTACTTCGCGGCCTTCTTGACCTTCGCCACCGCGTCGCGGCCGTACAGGCAGCAGACGCCCTTCTTCGCCTTGGGCTCGAGGCCCAGGTCCTTGATGGCCTTCTTCACCTTGGCGTCCGGCAGACCCAGTTCCTTGGCGATGGCGCCGGCGGTCAGCAGATCGGCGTTCTTGTCGGCGGGCATGGGACTTCCTTTCCGGATGAAGCGAGGGGCGATACCGGCGGGCGGTTCACGCCGTCGCGCCGATCATAGCAGCGGGCGGCGGCGGTGTGAACCGTCGTTCGTACACGACCACGCCTGCTCGACCGCGCCTGTTCGACCGCGCCTGTTTGACCGCGCCTCTTTGACCGCGCCTTGCCGCCCCGGCCCCGCCATGCGAGCTTGGACGGACACCACAACCGGAGGCCCTGCCGTGGACCGCGCCGAAACCCGCGATTTCCTGTCCCGCATGGAACTCTTCCGCGGCCTCGAGCCCGCCGAGCTGGAGCGCATCGCCGCGCGCCTGACCGTCATCGACGTGCCCGCCGGCGGCCATCTGTTCGAGACGCACGCCCCGCGCCGCAACGTGAACCTGGTCGAGCGCGGCGAGCTCGAGGTCTACCAGCGCCTGCCCGGCGGCGGCGAGAAGCGCCTGGCCTGGTTCGGCCCCGGCGACTTCCTGGGCGAGGGCAGCCTCCTGGACGACTACCCGCACTCCTCGTGCGCGCGCGCGCTGGTGGCCTGCCGCATCCGCCGCCTGCCCCGCGAACAGTTTCTGGAGATGCTGGCCGACGACCCGGCCCTGGCCGCGAAGGTCCTGGCCCGCGCCGTGCGCGTGATCTCGCGCCGGATGACGCTGGCCTCGATGCGCCCGGCCAACCCCGGCGCCCAGTATGTCAGCGGCCGCACGCGCGGCGAGCACGACCTGCTGGGCGACCGCGAGGTGCCGCACGACGCGTACTACGGCATCCAGACGCTGCGCGCGGTGGAGAACTTCCCCATCAGCGGCGTCACGCTGGGCCACCACCCGGTGCTGGTGCGCGCGCTGGCCATGGTCAAGGACGCCTGCGCTCGCGCCAACGCCGAGCTGGGCCACCTGCCGCAGCCGATCGCCGACGCCATCACGCGCGCCTGCCACGAGATCGTCCAGGGCAAGCTGCACGGCCACTTCGGGGTGGACCTGATCCAAGGCGGGGCCGGCACCTCGACGAACATGAACGCCAACGAGGTGATCGCCAACCGCGCGTTGGAACTGCTGGGGCTGGCCAAGGGCGAGTACCGCCACTGCCACCCCAACAACCACGTGAATCTGGCCCAGTCCACCAACGACGCCTACCCGACGGCTCTCCGCGTGGCCCTGATCCACGCCAACGCCGGCATCTGCGGCGTGCTGCGCGATCTGGTGGCCGCGTTCGCCGCCAAGGCGGCCGAGTTCAACGACGTGCTGAAGATGGGCCGCACCCAGCTGCAGGACGCGGTGCCGATGACCCTGGGCCAGGAATTCGAGGCCTACGCGGTGACCCTGGGCGAGGAGATCGAGCGGCTGGAGCAGAACGCCGCCCTGTTCCTGGAGGTCAACCTGGGCGGCACCGCCATCGGCACCGGCCTGAACGCGGACCCGGACTTCGGCGCGAAGGCCGTCGCCCATCTGCGCGACACCAGCGGGCTCGAGGTGCGTCTGGCGCCGCACCTGATCGAGTCGACCATGGATACGGGCGCCTTCGTCATGTACAGCTCGGCGCTCAAGCGCCTGGCCGTCAAGCTCTCCAAGATCTGCAACGACCTGCGCCTGCTCTCGAGCGGGCCGCGCACCGGCCTGGGCGAGATCAACCTGCCGCCGATGCAGCCCGGCTCGTCGATCATGCCCGGCAAGGTCAACCCCGTGATCCCCGAGGTGGTCAACCAGATCGCCTTCAAGGTCATCGGCAACGACCTGACCGTCACGATGGCGGCCGAGGCCGGCCAGCTCGAGCTGAACGTGATGGAGCCGGTGATCGTGCAGAGCCTGCTGGAGTCCATCGACATGCTGGAGAACGGCATGGAGACGCTGCGCGCGCGCTGCGTGACCGGCATCACGGCCAACGTCGAGCGCTGCCTGGAGCACGTGCAGCGCAGCATCGGCGTGGTCACCGCGCTGAACCCGGTGCTGGGCTACGACAAGAGCACCGAACTGGCCCAGGAGGCGCTGCGCACCGGGCGCGGCGTCTACGAGCTGGTGCTGGAGCAGGGGCTGCTCGCGCGCGAGGATCTGGACCGGCTGCTCTCGCCGGCGGCGATGGTCAGGCCGCGGCGGCCCTTCAGTCGCCGAAGTGGCAGTTGATCCCCGGCAGCCACTTCGTGCCGCGCCGGTTGTTGCCCGCGTAGTTGAGCAGCCCGATCTGCACGCCGTGCAGCTCGCGCGCGAAGTTGAGGATGCCGATCTGCAGGCCGTCCACGCGGTCGTCGAAGCGGTTGTAGCCGCCGATGCCCACGCCGTCCAGTTCCCGCCCGCGCAGGTAGGCGCCGCAGGCGGCCAGGCCCTCGAAGCGGTCGGCGCCCAGCCCGCCGACGGCCAGCGCCGCGCCGGTCAGCCGGTCGCAGCCCACGCCCAGGCCGCCGATGAAGAGCCCGGTCAGGTCATCGCCGCCGATGCCCAGCCCGCCCGCGAACAGGCCCGTCAGGCGATCGCCGCCGATGCCCAGCCCGCCGGCCATGAGCCCCGTCAGGTCGTCGCCGCCGATGCCCAGCCCCCCCAGCATCACGCCCTGCAGGCGGTCGCCGCCGATACCCAGGCCGCCGATGCCGACGCCCTGAAAGTCCCCGCAACCGACGCCCAGCCCGCCGATGGCCACCCCGCGCACCTGGTCCGCGCCGACGCCCACGAGGTTCACCGTCAGACCCTCGAAGCGCTCGGGCGCCGTGCCGACCAGGCCGAGGGCCAGGCCGCGGATGGACCCCGACGACTCTCGTCGGGGAGCCCACAGCGAGACGGTCACGCCCTTGATGTCCACCAGGTCGCGATCTCTGAGGTTCAGGCGCAGGCCGGTGAACGTGCGCGAGTTGCCGAACGAGAGGCCGTGACCCCGGACCGGGATGTCCAGCGAGCCGGCGGCGGCCCGTCCGGCGGTCGCGGCCAGCAGCAGCGCGACGAGGACCGGGAGCATGAGGGGCAGGCGGCGGGACGCGATGGTCATGGTCGCACCTCGGCGGAGCGGGTCGGGACGGGGGTGGGCTCGACTTCACAGGACGCAGGAGCCGGCCGCAGGTTACGTGATCCGGTACACCTGCTTCACGTTGCCCGCTTGCTTCACATCACCGCTGATGTCCGGTCTCCTCCTGCTCGGCCAGGACCTTGATGTCGTTGACGTGGGCCGCCCACAAGCGGCTGTACTGCGACGTCCAGCGATCGTAGACCAGCTGGATCGGCGCGGCGTTGAAGTACAGCTCGCGCACGCGGCCCTGCTTCTGCGAGACCACCAGGCCGGCCTGCTCCAGCACGCGCAGGTGCTTGAGCACGCCGATCCGGCTCATCGGAAACCGGGGCACCAGGTACTTCGCCACGTCGTTGACGCTGCAGCCCGGCATCCCGACCAGGATGTCGAGCAGGTGCCGGCGGGCCGGGTGGGCCAGCGCGGCGAAGACGGCGTCCATCGTGTCGGGTCTGGGTGCGGCCGGTTTCATAAGTAACCAAATGGTTACATAAAGTGGGCGCCTGTGTCAACGGGGTGTCGCGAGGGCGCACGGGGCTGTGGCGGCGGCACCACGGGGCGCGAGGGCCCGGCGCCGCCCAGTGCGACGTCAACTCGTGGTCACAAAGCAAGATACGCAATCAGGAGATGCTGTCTCGCCGCTGGCCCCGCGCCTGCACCCACCGCCTGAACCCGCAGGCAGCCACCCCGACCGGAGGTCTTGATATGTCGCGCCGCCGCCCCACCGCCGCCCTCGCCCTGCTGTTGCTGCTGGCCGCCGCCCTGCCGCTGGCCGGCTGCGGCTCCGACCCGGCCGAACCGAACCACGCGGCCCAGGCGGGGACGCTGCCCGACCCGGAGCGTCTGGTCCCCGACCTGGCCTTCTTCGAGCCGGGTGCCGCGCTCGTGGACGCTGACGGCGCCAAGGGCGCCGCCTCGAAGGCCCACTTCGTCAACGCGTACCTGCGCGTGGTCGTGGTCGACGCGCTGACCCGCCTGGTGCTGACGCCGCCGGTCACGGCGTTCGCCGTCGCGCTGCACACGGTGCCCTCGCCGCAGCCGGACGGCTCGTGGCTGTGGGTCTACACCTGGGTCAACGGCGAAGAGGAAGCGCAGATCCGCCTGCGCGGCCGCGAGGCCGGCGCGTACGTCGAATGGGAGATGCGCGTGTCCACCGTGGGGTTCGAGCCGGCGCTGGACAACGTCCTCTGGTTCGAGGGCCGCACCGCGCGCGAGGGCGCCGAGGGTCGCTGGTTGTTCCACGACCACGAACTGGCGGGCAATCCGGTCGTGGCCGAGCTGGCATGGGGCGATGACGCCGGTGGCGAGTACCTGACGCTGGCCGCCGTCGCCGGCCCGGATGCGGGCGACGAACTGACCTACCGCCACGCGGCGCCGCATTGCAGCGTCGTCTTCGCGGACGCCTCCGCCGGCCTGGACTACGACATCCGCTGGAACGAGGCCGACGGCAGCGGCAGCCTGCAGGTGCCCGACTACAACGGCGGCGCGCGCGCGTGCTGGGACACGAGGCAGAACGACACCGAGTGCGAGTAGGCGCTCGCGACGGGTGGTCCGCCCGCGGGCTCAGTCCTCGCGGATGAGCCCGGCCGGCGGCGGCACCACGGACCAGTCCAGGCTCGAGCCGGCGGCCAGGGGCACCAGGTCGCCGGCCGCGCCGCTCGGCACGGCGGCGGGCACGGGGCGCGCTCGCCGCTCCAGCGTCAGCGTGCCGCGGTTGAAGGGCAGCCCGTAGAAGAGCGGCCCGTGGCGGCCGCCGAAACCCTCCAGGCGGTCCAGCGCACCCGCCTGTTCGAAGACGGTCGCGTAGACCTCCATGGCCACCGGCGCGCTGAAGATGCCCGCGCAACCGCACGCGGTCTCCTTGGCGGCGCGCGCGTGCGGCGCGCTGTCGGTGCCCAGGAAGAACCGCGGCGAGCCCCCGGTGGCCGCCGCCACCAGCGCCCGGCGGTGTTCCTCGCGCTTCAGCACCGGCAGGCAGTAGAGGTGGGGGTTCAGGCCGCCCGCGAACATCGCGCCGCGGTTGAGCAGCAGGTGGTGGGCGGTGATGGTGGCCGCCAGCGTGGGCGGGCCCTGTCGGACGAACTCGACCGCCTGCCGCGTCGTGACGTGCTCCAGCACCACCTTCAGGCCGGGCACCGCGTCCAGCAGGGGGCGCAGGTGGCGCTCGATGAAGACGGCTTCGCGGTCGAAGATGTCCACGTCGGGATCGGTGACCTCGCCGTGCACCAGCAGCGGCAGGCCGCAGGCGGCCAGGGCCTCGAACAGCGGACGCGCCCGCGCCAGATCGGTCACGCCCTGGTCGGAGTTCGTGGTCGCTCCCGCGGGGTAGAGCTTCGCGGCGACGACGAAACCCTGCGCCTTCGCGCGCTCGATCTCGGCCGGCTTCATGGCGTCGGTCAGGTAGAGCGTCATCAGCGGCGTGAAGTCCACGTCCGGGTGCAGCGCGTCGAGGATGCGGTCGTAGTAGGCGGCCGCCGCGGCGGCGGTGGTGATCGGTGGCCTGAGGTTGGGCATGACGACCGCGCGGGCGAAGCAGCGCGTCGTCCAGGGCAGCACGGCGGCCATCAGGTCGCCGTCCCGCAGGTGCAGGTGCCAGTCGTCGGGGCGGGTGATCGTCAGCGTCCGCGGTTCGCCGTTCGTGCCGCTGGTCATCGTTCGGTCCGCTCCGGTTCGCGCGGTTCGACGGCGGCGCCGGCGCGCCTCAGCCGCCGATGTTGATCATGCTCTCGAGATTGTGGCGGCGATGGTCCGCCTCGGCGGCCATACCGTCGGGCAGACGGCCCGCCACCGCGCCGCGGATCGCGGCGGCCAGCGCGTCGTCGTCGGCGCCGGCGCGGATCAGCGGGCGCAGGAACGCCGCCGGACGTCCGTACAGGCAGGTGCGCAGGCGGCCGCGCGCGTCCAGGCGCAGGCGGCGGCAGCCGCCGCAGAAGGTGCGGCTGTGGCCCTCGATGATGCCGACGCGCCCCGCGTGGCCGGGCACGCGGAACAGCTTCTCGACCGCGCCGGGCCGCGCCGGCTCGGGCACCAGCAGCGGGCCGGTCGCCAGGCGCGCCAGGATCTGGGAGCCGGCGATGCCCGGCCCGCAGAAGCGGCCTTCGCCCACGAACGGCATCGGCTCGATGAAGCGCACGGTCAGCGGGCGCTCGCGCGTCAGTTCGACGAAGGCGTCCAGCTCGTGGTCGTTCCAGCCGGGCAGCACCACCATGTTGAGCTTCAGGCCCAGGCCGCGGGACAGCACCTCGTCGATGGCCGCGCGGGCGCGCGCGAAACCCTCGCGCCGCGTGATCGCCGTCCAGGTGCCCTCGTCCAGCGAGTCGAGGCTGAGGTTCACGCGGCGCAGTCCGGCCCGCGCCAGCGCGTCCAGCTGCTCGACCAGGAGCAGGCCGTTGGTCGTCAGCAGCACTTCCGGGCCGCCGGGCAGGGCGCCGAGGGCGGCCACCAGGTCGACGACATCGCGCCGCACCAGCGGTTCGCCGCCGGTCAGCCGGAAACTGCGCACGCCCAGGCCGGCGAACAGCGAGCCCAGGCGCACCAGTTCCGGGAGCGACAGCAACTCGTCCCGCTCGGCGAGCGTGACGCCGGCCGCGGGCAGGCAGTAGCGGCAGCGCAGATTGCAGTTGTCGGTGACCGCCAGCCGGAGGTAGTCCAGGCGGCGGCCCTGCGGATCGATCAGCGGACCGGTCGACGCGGGGCCGGCGAGGGGAAAGGCGGCCGGGCCGGGACCCGGCAGCACGGAGGCCGGCACCGCCGCCTGCAGCCTGGCTGCTGGCGGGGGAGCGGGGCCGGTGGCCCTGGGTGCGCGGCGTGCGGGCATGCGGGCAACCTCAGGCGACGCCGGCCGGAAGGCAGGGCCGCCGCCGGGCCTCGGGTGGAACCGACACCGTCAAGGATACACCAAATCGGCGGACTGTCCACGCGGCGTCGGCGCCGGATGGGGGTTGGGCTTTCGAGCCGGCTTGGCGTATGTTGCCGGCTCATCTTGGCTCTGCTCCTCGGCTCTGCTCCTCGGCTCTGCTCCTCGGGTCTTCTTGGCGCCGGAACCCGAACCCCAGCGCGGGAGTCACCGTTCATGAACGTCGACATCAACCTGCTGCACCACCTGTTCCGCGCCCACCCCTGGCACGGCGTGGCCATCGGCGACGAGGCGCCCGAACGGGTGACGGCGTACGTCGAGATCGTGCCGACCGACACGGTGAAGTACGAGCTGGACAAGCCGACCGGGCTGCTGAAGGTGGACCGGCCGCAGAAGTTCTCGAACGTCTACCCGACGCTCTACGGCCTGCTGCCGCAGACCTTCTGCGGCCCGAAGGTGGCCGACTTCTGCATGAAGCAGGCGTCCCGCGGGGGCATCGTCGGCGACGGCGATCCCCTGGACATCTGCATCCTGGCCGAAAAGACCATCACCCACGGGGACATCCTGCTGACGGTCACCCCCATCGGCGGGCTGCGGATGATCGACGGCGACGAGGCCGACGACAAGATCATCGCCGTGCTGGGCACCGACGCCATCTACGGCCACCTGCGCGACATCTACGAGTGCCCGGCGCCGATGATCGAGCGCTTGCGCCACTACTTCCTGACCTACAAGGACGCGCCCGGCGCCCGCCGCAGCGAGACCGAGATCACGCACATCTACGGCCGGGCCGAGGCGCACGAGGTCATCGAGCGCAGCATGGCCGACTACGCGGACAAGTTCCGCGATCTCAAGGAGCTGTTCGAGCGGTTGCGGTCGCGCTGAACGGCGCGTCGGGTCGTTCGCGGCGCGCGGCCTGGCCGTGGCGGCGCTTGATTTCCCACGGTCCCGCGGCGTATTCTCGCCGGCATGGATACCTCGCTCAGCCAACGCTTCCGGGGCTTGTCGCACCTGGTGGGCAATACGCCGCTCCTGGCCATCGACCTGCTCCACGAGGGCCGGCCGCGCCGCCTGTACGCCAAGGCCGAGAACCTCAACATGACCGGGAGCATCAAAA
>VGXH01000038.1 GCA_016873405.1 bacterium | reverse complement strand
GGGGGGTGACGGCGCCCGCGTGGTCTGGTCCAGCGGCGGCTACCTGAACAACGGCCACACCGGCCTGGCCACCGTCAACGTCACGTTCGGGGCCGGGCTGGCCGGCAATCTGGCGTTCGGCTGGGAGTTGCAGGGCGACAACTGGGGCCAGCCGCCGCATTTCCTCAGCGGCGAGATCGTGATCAACTCGCGCGGACCGTCGATCCGCGTCAGCGCCCCGCTCGCGGGCGCGGTGGCGACGATCGGGCAGCCGTTGGCCATCGGCTTCACCGCCCGGAACGGACCGGTGAACGTCGCGGTGGACCTGCAGCGTGTCGAGGGTGGCGCCTGGGAGACGCTGGTCGCCTCGACGCCGGCCGCGCCGGGCGCCTGGACCTGGCCCGCCGTCACCGGCGCGCCCGGGCCATGGGCGCGCGTGCGCGTACGCGACGTGGCGGCGCCCGCCGTCGCCGACACGAGCGGGGTGTTCGCGATCGGGCGCGACTTGTCCTGGCTCACGGCCAGCCCCGGCGACCTCACGGTGCCCGCCGGCGAGTCCCGCCTGCTGCAACTGACGCTCGATGCCACGGCCCTTCAGCCGGGTCTCTACGAGGCCGTGGTGCTGCTGGCGGGGACCGGCGCGCCGGTGCTCGTGCCGGTGACGTTCACGGTGACCACGACTTCGGCGGTGGACGTGGCGCCGCCGTCGCGGCTGGTGCTGCACGGCGCGGTGCCCAACCCGTTCAATCCGCGCACGACGATCCGCTTCGCGGTGCCGGCCCCGCAGCAGGCGCGGCTGGACATCCATGCGGTCGACGGCCGTCTCGTGCGCCGCCTGCTGGACGGCCGCGTGGCCGCGGGCGCGCACGAGGTGACCTGGGACGGGCGCGACGACGCCGGCCGCGAGGTGGCCTCGGGCGTCTACTTCCACCGCCTGAGCAGCGGCGGCGAGGCGCGCACCGGCAAAATGATCCTGGCGCGATAAGCGGGTCGCGCGCCGGCCGCCCGCACACGTCAGCGGCGGATCCCCGCGGGGGGATCCGCCGCCGTTTTTCGCCACCGCGGCCGCGGCCGGCGCCGCGCCGATCCGAATCAGAACGCCAGGCTGAACCGCACCTCGGCCCCGTGCCCATCGACGTACACCAGCGGCGCCAGGCGCGAGGAGAGGCTGCCGGCGAAGATCGCCGCGCTGGCCGTGACCAGGAAGTCGTCCAGCTGCGGGCATCCGCGCCCGAGCAGCGCGTCGTTCACGAGTTCCTTGCCGGCGCCGACCGCCACCCCGGCCTGCCAGCCGAGGCGGCTGTTCCCGAGGGCACCCACGACGGTCGAGATCGCCCCGCCGACCGCGGCGTGTTTCGCCAGGTCGTGCCGCTCGGGCGCCAGGTCGCGCGCGTAGGCAACCGACAGGACGGTGCCGGCTGCGCCCTTCACGGCGCGGTCGAGGCGGGCGCCTGCGGCCGGATCGGCCCCGGCGATCGGATTGGCTGCGGTGTGCGGCTTGGCCGCGGCAGCAGGGTTGGCGAGACAGGCCAGCAAAACGAAACAGACACCAAGGGAAACCCACAAGGCCGATTGCCTGAGCATGAGCGGTCCGGTTCTATACGCGCTCCTTCAGCGGGATGAACCGATAGGGAGTCCGGCCCTATCCGACAGCCTCATCGCTGTTGAATAATTGTGCCATATTTTGACCATATAAGTCAACGATTTTGACCTAACGTATTGCCTTGGGTTCGATTTCGGTTTCGATCCCCATGAATGATCGCTGTTTTGTGAAAGTGGCGCCATGCTGCGGGCGATTCCCAATTCCGTCACGCCGCAAGAAGGGGAACCCGTGATCGGGACCTGGCTGCCGCTGGTCGGCGTGACCGTGGCCTGCCTGGCGGCGGGCCTGCCGGTCGGCTGGAAGGTGCCCGGGCGCCCGCAGCCGGCGCAGCTGCCGCACACGGTGGCGCCGTCGCCGCCGGCCCGCCGGTGACCTGTGCCCGGCCGTCAACCTGAAGGGCGGCGCCCGGAACGAGCACGGCGACATCGTCTTCGCGCCCGGCTCCGACACGGGGATCTACCGCGTGCCGGTGGTCGGCGGCGAGCCGGCGTTCTTGGCTTTCGGGAGGGAACGGACTACCATAGCCCCATGCCCACACCGCACATCAACGCCCAGGCGGGCGACTTCGCCCCCACCGTTCTGATGCCCGGCGACCCCCAGCGCGCCGAGCACATCGCCGTGAACTACCTCGAGGGCGCCCGGCGGGTGACCGACGTGCGCAACGCCTGGGGCTACACCGGCACCTTCGGCGGCCGTCCCGTGTCGGTGATGGCGCACGGCATGGGCATCCCCTCGTGCTCGATCTACGCCACCGAACTGGTGCGCTCGTACGGCGTCAAGGAGCTGATCCGCGTCGGCAGCTGCGGCGCGCTGGCGCCGGACGTGAAGCTGGGCGACGTCATCATCGCCATGGGAGCCTCCACGGACTCGAAGGTCAACCGCGTCCGCTTCGGCGGCCACGACTTCGCGGCGCTGGCCGACTTCGGCCTGGTCGAGCGCGCCGTGGCGGCGGCGCGCGCCGCGCAGGTGCCGGTGCGCGTGGGCAACGTCTTCTCGGCGGATCTCTTCTATTCGCCCGAGCCCGGGATGTTCGACGTGATGGAGAAGCACGGCGTCCTGGGCGTCGAGATGGAGGCCGCCGGCCTCTACGGCGTGGCGGCGGAGGAGGGCGTCCGCGCGCTGGCGATCCTCACCGTCTCGGACCACATCCGCCGCGGCGAGCACCTCTCCTCCGACGAGCGGCGCACCAGCTTCGACGCGATGATCCGCGTGGCGCTGGCGGCGGCGACGTCCTAGCGGAGCATCTTCCAGAGATACGAGTACGTCAGCGCCCACATGTAGGCGCGCTGGTTCTGGTTGGCCGCCGCGCCGTGGCCGCCCTCGATGTTCTCGTAGTAGTAGACCGGCTTGCCCAGGTCGGTCATGCGCTTGACCATCTTGCGGGCATGGCCCGGATGCACGCGGTCGTCGCGCGTGGACGTCGTGAACAGCGCCTTCGGGTAGGTCTTGCCCTTGTCCAGGTTGTGGTAGGGCGACCAGTTCCGGATGTACTCCCAGTCGGCCGTGTCGGGGTTGCCGTACTCGGCCATCCAGCTGGCGCCGGCCAGCAGCTTGTTGTAACGCTTCATGTCCAGCAGCGGCACCTGGCAGACCACCGCGCCGAACAGCTCGGGCCGCTGCGTGAGCGCGGCGCCCACCAGCAGGCCGCCGTTGGAGCCGCCCATGATGCCCAGATGCCGCGCCGAGGTCACCTTCCTGGCGATCAGGTCCTCCGCGACGGCGATGAAGTCGTCGAAGCAGCGTTGCCGGTTCTCCTTCAGCGCCGCCTGGTGCCACTTCGGCCCGAACTCGCCGCCGCCGCGGATGTTCGCCAACACGTAGACGCCGCCGCGCGTCACCCATGCCTCGCCCGTCGTGCCGGAGTAGCCGGGCCGCTGCGAGACCTCGAAGCCGCCGTAGCCGTAAAGCACCGTCGGGTTGGCGCCGTTGGCCTGGTAGCCCTTCGGCAGGATGACGAAGTAGGGGATCTTCGTGCCGTCGCGGGACGTCGCCTCCCACTGCTCGACCTTCATGCCGTCGGCGTCGAAGTGCTTCGGCATGGTCTTGACCAGCTGCGGCGCCTGGCCGTCGCGCACCAGGTACTGGCTGGCCGGCGTCAGGAAGTCGTTGTAGCCGATGAAGAAGGTGTCATCGAAATCGGTGGTGGCGCCGGCGCCGCCGCTGCCCAGGCCGGGCAGGGGGATCTCCTCGGTCTTCCAGGCGTCGGGGCCGGGGGTCAGCCGGTAGAGGCGGCTGCGCACGTTGTCCAGCGTCGAGAGCAGCACGTGATTGCGCGTGGTGCCGACGCCGCCGAGGGAGACGCGCTCGCCCGGCGTGAACAGCGTCTGGAAGTCGCGGCTGCCGCCCAGGAACGCGTCCAGGCCGATCGCCAGCAGGGCGTCCTGCGGGTAGGTCCGGCCGCCCACGGTCCAGTCCGAACGCAGCGACACCAGCATCTGCTCCTTGAAGACGCCCTGCATCTCGGCGTCTTCGGGCAGGTCGATTCTCACCAGCCGCCCGTCCAGCAGCAGCCAGGCCTGGCCGCGGAAGAACTCGGGCGTGCGCTGCACCACGTCGTAGCTGCCCTCCGGCCGCGTGATCGTGTAGCCGCTGACCGCCACGTCGGTCTGTTCGCCCTCCATCACCGTTTCGGCGGCGGCCAGCGGCGTGCCGCGCTTCCACAGCTTGACCAGGCGCGGGTAGCCCGAGTCGGTGAGCGAGCCCGGCCCGAAGTCCGTGCCGATCCAGACCGTGTCGTGGTCCTTCCACGAGATGCGCGTCTTCGCCTCGGGCACGTTGAAACCGTCCTCGACGAAGCGCTTGGCGAACGCGTCGTATTCGCGCACGACCACCGCGTCGCCGCCGCCGCGCGACAGCGACACCAGGCAATAGCGGCCCTCCGGCGGCAGGAAGTCGGCGCCTTTCCAGACCCAGTTCTCGCCCTCGGCCTTGGCCAGCGCGTCCAGGTCCAGCACCACGTCCCACGCGGTATCGTCCTTCAGGTACTCGTCCAGGAAGGTCCGACGCCAGATGCCGCGCACGTGCTGCGCGTCCTGCCAGTAGTTGTAGAGCCAGGGGCCCTCGAAGCCGACCATCGGGATGCGGGCGCGATCGTTGTAGATCTCCAGCAGGCGCTTGTGCAGCGGCGCGAACTCCGGCACCGCCTCCAGTTCGGCGGTGTCCTTCGCGCAGCGCTCCTTCACCCACTCGAGGGCCTTCTTCCCGTCGACCTCCTCGAGCCAGAGGTTCGGGTCGTCGTCCTGCGCCGCCGCCGCCCCGGTCAAGCCGGACATGAGCACGAGCGCACACGCAAGGATCCAACGCGATCGCATGATCTTCTCCAAGGGGTTGGGCGCCACGGTCGGGGAGTTGGCAGCCGGGGGATGATAGCAGGTGCCGTGGCCGGTGTCACGCCGACATCCGCCGGCTGAACGCCCGCTGCCTCCAGAAGACGAGGCTCGAGCCCAGCAACGCCAACCCGATGGTCAGGTCGAGCGCGGCGACATAGAGGACCGCGCGGGGCTCCTCCCGCGCCAGGCGCGACATCAGGGCGCCGGTGGTGATCATCGCGGCCAGCGCGACGAAGAACCCCGGCCGGAAGAACTGCCACAGCCGGGGTTCGGGCAGCGCGGCGATCCGGGCCAGATTGCGGCGGCAGCTGGCGCTGAAGATGTAGCGGGCCTTCAGACCGCCCAGCAGCAGGCCCGTGCCCAGCGCCAGCCACACGCCCGCATGGCCCGGGTCGCTCGAGTGCTCCTTCACGAGCAACGTGATGCCCTTGCGCAGAAGCGAAACGGCGCCGCCGTACCAGGTGACGGCCGCCAGGATGTTGAGTGTCCGCCGCGAGACGCGCATCGGGGAGCCTTTCGAACGTGAACCGGTGGCGAAGGGGGCCAATATCGGGCCGTCGGCCGGCGGGTGCCAGTGGTCGGCGCGGCGGGGGTCACGCGGCGGCGAGCCGGTCAGTCGTCGGCGCAGGTCGCCTCGCCCTCCGGCGTGACCAGCGTCAGGCGGAAGCGCTTGCGCACCGGCCGGCCGCCCAGGCTGGACATGGCCCCGTGCGACAGCGGGAGCTTCTCCTTGAGCGCGGGACCGAAGTAGGACTCCAGCGAGCAGTCGCGCCAGGTCAACCCCTCGGGCAGGGGACCGGACGGGCGGACCTGGCGGAAGAAGTTGTAGCGGGCCGGGCGGTCCGGATTGGTGCCGCAGATCGTCTGATCCACGGCGACCGCGTCGATCCAGCCGTCGCCGAACTGCTGCATCACCGCGTCGCAGATCAGTTCGACCTTGGCCGGGTCGCCGCCGGCCAGGGCGACGTTCACGTAGGAGCGGAACGCTGCCGGACCCGCCTGGGCCAGAATCGCCGGCACCGCGACCCCGACTTCCAAGGTCCAGACGCCGGTCGATGTGGAAATCGTCTGCGCCCGCGGCGGGCCCCAGGTGGTCGAGCGGATGTCGTCGGTGCCGCCGCCGTCCTGAATCAGATCGTAGGGGTCGCAGGCGTACGAAACCTGGTAGCGCCAGGCGCCGCTGCGCCGCACCGGCTGGGGCCAGGCTTCGCGCGGGTCGTCGCGCCCGTGCAGCAGGAGCGCGAACTTGTAGAGCCTCGCCGGCAGCATGTAGCTGAACTGGATCTCGCCCGGTGCAGGTGCGTCCGCCACGCGCATGTACCCCGTATCGCGGTGGATCAGGATGTACGTGGCCCCGTGGTAGCCCAGGTCCCGGGGACCATCGCCGGCGTAGGTCAACTGCAGTTCCGTGACGCCGCCCAGGCACGGATGGCCGTCCAGGTCGTCCGCATCCTCGACGCACGGCACGTCGGCGTCGAACGCCGAGGTCGAGACGCCCACCTTGGGCAGAAGCTCCACGCATTGCAGGCAGGGCGGGAAGCCCACGTCGAACGACAGCGACGCCGGTGTGCCGTCGCGTCGGCCAAGCTCGTCGATCGACAGCAGGTTGACGGTGTACGCCGTGCTCGGCGCGGTCAGGAAGCCCAGCGTCTCGCCGTGCCAGCCGTCGACGCCGGCGTCCCAGGCCGGCGCGAAGTCCGGGACGGCGGCCTCCGAGGCGAAGTTGAAGACGCCGCCCGTGTAGTTGCTGCGGGCGCCGCTCAGGTAGCCGGTGAAGCCTATGCGGTAGCCTGGAGCGAAGCGGCGATCGCGCGGGTCGTCGCGGGCCAGCGCCTTCACCGTGACGTAGGTGCGGTCGGGAATCCGGTCGCCCGACCGGAACGGATGACGCGTCGCGGTCGCGTCGTCCAGCCGCACGTAGTACGGATATGTCTGCGGGTCCTCAGCGTGCGCCCAGTCGCGCTCCCCGTCCAGGACGAGGGTCTGCGGGTCGTAGTTGACCAGGACTTCCGCGCTGCGCAGGCTCTCGATCGCCTCGACCCCGGCGATGTCGATCGCGTTGGCCGTCACCGTGAATTGGCCGCTGGGCAGCAGGCGGCCGAACAGCGACGGGTCGCCGCCGTCGTTGCGGAAGAGGAGGCCCACGCCCGGCCCGAAGTACGAGTAGCTGTCGCCGGTGGCCTCGGCGAACCTGCGCGGCCGCCAGCAGTCCACCAGCGATGCGTCGCATTCCTCTCCCGGAAGGCCGTCCACGCGCCATTTGTAGCCGAGGATGCCGTCGGCGACCGGCGGCAGCGTGTCCAGCAGCGCCAATGCCGCATCGCTGTAGCCGCGGAGGTTGGGCGACTGCGCGCGCCACATGATGCGGTAAGGTCGCCCGTAACCGACGGTGTCCACGCCGCCGCGGGCCAGAGGCACCGTGTCGCCGCCGTCCAGGCGGAAGAACGAGAGGGACGGGTTGCCCAGGCTGTTGGCGAAGAAGTGCAGGCGCGCCGGCGTGCGGTCGAAGGCGCCCCGGTCGTCCTGGGCCACCACGTGCAGCGTCAACGAGGCCGAGGGGTTGGCGCCGTCGTCGATCGTGAAGCTGAACACGGAGTCGGTGCGCGTGGTCCACCGCGCGATGCCGAGCGTCGAGGCATTCAGCGCGGGGTTGAAGCGCTGGTCTTCCTCGTCGTCGTTCGTGCGCGGATCCTGGACCGTGCCGTCGGTCAGGGTCCAGGCGAAACGCTCGACGCGCCCGTCCAGGTCGCGGCCGTACCAGTAGACGTGGAAGCGGTAGTAGCCGCCGCCGTGCTCGGTCGGCGCGCCGGTCAGGTACGTCTCTGGCGGCTTGTTCACCACGGCCGTCATCGGCTGGTAGGCGCGGCAGCCGGCGGTGGCGAGGGACGCCGCGACGAACAGCGCACCCGTCCGCCAGGGCAGGGCGCCGGCGCTGCGCGCCAGGGCACGCCGACCAAGACAGGCTGGGGAGGGGGCGGCCATCGCGAGGCGCACTTCCAGGGTGGAGCGTCGAGCGGCAAGATCCGATCGCGGCACGCGTGGGGGAGCCGGCTTGCCGCCCGGCGGCTGATCGGCCGTTCGGCCGATTGCCCGAGAGTGACCGTTGCCGGACCGTCCGTCAAGCCGCGGTCCGGCGCGGGGGGAGACGATCGAGGTTGCGCCGGCCGCGTTCTCGGGCCACGATGGCGGCAAGCGGCGGCGCCGAGGCCGCAGCCGTCTGGACTGCCCGAGACCCGGAGGCCCCGGGTGGGGCGAAGGCTGGTCGATCGGAGTCGGGCGATGGAACTGCGGGTGTTCACGGCGATCGCGTCGGTGACGGTTCTCGGGTCGGCGGCGGGCGCCTGGACCGCCGCCGCCGCCGACCCGGGGGCGCCGTCGCCGGCGCCGGAGTACCAGATCGTGCACGAGGGTCCCGGCCTGACGCTGCACGAGGAGATGTTCATCCTGCCCTACACCCACGCGGACCGCTACCACGGCCACCAGGCGGAGGTGGTCTTCCAGCTGAGCGCCAAGCAGGCCGTGGCCGGCTCGCGCCTCTACTTCGGGTACCGGCAGCTCTCCTACTGGCAGGCCTACAACGTGGGGGAATCGGCGCCGTTCCGGAACACCGACTACAACCCCTCCCTGTTCTACCGTTCGCCGCGCCGCGCCTGGAAGGGCGGCACGGTGGGCGCCGACCTGGGCTTCGCGCACGAGTCGAACGGAAAGCGGGACCTTCTGTCGCGGTCGTGGAACCAGTTCCACCTGGCGCCGCACTTCCAGGCGGGCGGCCTGCTGGCCCGTCTGGACCTCCGCTGGCGCGTGCCCGAAAAGGCGAAGGCAGAGCCCGGCGCGGCCGAGGGCGACGACAACCCCGACATCAACGACTACCTCGGGCACGCCGACCTGCACCTCTACTACCGCTGGCGTTCGGGCGTGCAGGCGCACCTGCTGGCGCGCGGCAACCCCGCCACCGGGCGCGGCTTCGCCAGCCTGAACCTGAGCCGGCCGCTGCCGCGCGAGCAGGCCGCCTGGCTGGTCCTGACGGTCTCGCACGGCTACGGCGAGAGCCTGCTGGACTACGACCGCCTCGTCAGCCGCGTGGGCGTCGGGTTCATGCTGGCGCGCTGACGCCGGCGCCCGGCAGCCGCTCCCCGGTTGGCGCCGGCCGGACCCGGTGCTAGATTCGCCGCCGCGCGGCCCGAATCCCGGGCCCCGAGATCGCGGACCCCGGCCCAAGGACGCCCCCGATGGAATGGTTGACCGATCCCAAGGCGTGGATCGCCCTGCTGACCCTGACGAGCCTCGAGATCGTCCTGGGCATCGACAACATCATCTTCATCTCCATCCTGTCGGGGCGCCTGCCCGAGTCGCAGCGCGCCCGCGCCCGCACGCTGGGCCTGGGCGCGGCGATGGTCATGCGGATCCTGCTGCTGGCCTCCCTGGCCTGGCTGGCGCACCTGACGGTCGAGCTGTTCAACGTGGGCCACCACGCGATCACGGCGCGGGACATCGTGCTGATCGTCGGCGGCCTGTTCCTGCTGGGCAAGGCGACCATCGAGATCCACCACAACCTCGAGGGCGATGAGCACAAGGGAGGCAGCAAGAAGGCGGCGTCCTTCGCGGCCGTCATCGCGCAGATCATGGTGCTGGACATCGTCTTCTCGCTCGACTCGGTCATCACCGCCATCGGCATGGCCGATCACCTGCCGGTGATGATCGCGGCGGTGGTCATCGCGGTGCTGGTGATGATGGCGGCCGCCGGCTCGATCAGCCGCTTCGTCGAGAACCACCCCACGGTGAAGATGCTGGCG
>VGXH01000037.1 GCA_016873405.1 bacterium | reverse complement strand
GGGGATGGTGCTCGCCAAATAGCGGCGGGCGGGCCGAAGGCCGCGGGGCCGGAGGCGGACAACGGCGGGTCGCTCCCGCGCGTCACGGCGCGCGGGGCGGCCCGCCGCCCCGTTCCGGGGAGGTGTTCGCCAGCAGCGACCCGGGTCGGCCGGGACGATCAGGCGCGGAACGGCTGCGGGCGGCCGCAGCCGGGACAGGCGGCGCCCGGGCGCAGGTGGGAGACGGCCCGGCGGCCGCCGCGATCGACGAGCAGCGCGTCGCAGGCGGGGCAGCGCGAATCGCGCCCGGGGGCGCCGTCCAGGTCGGTGAGCGGCGCGTTGCCCAGGTACACCCACTCCAGCCGCGCGGCGGCCTGCTCACGCGCCCGCAGCAGCGTCGCGCGCGGCGTCGGCGGCGCCTGCAGGCGCCAGGCCGGGTGGTAGGCGCTGAAGTTGGGGGCCGCCCCAGGCCGGCGACGTGCGCCACGAGCCGGTCCACGGCCTCCGGCGCGTCGTTGTGGCCGGGGATGAGCAGGTTCGTCAGCTCCACGTGCACGCCCGCGGCCAGAAAGCCGTCGATCGCGGCCAGCACCGGCGCGAGCCGCGCCTTGCACACGCGGCGGTAGAAGGCGTCGTCCATCGCCTTGAGGTCGATGTTCGCGGCGTCGACCAGCGGCAGCAGTTCGGCCAGCGGCTCCTCGTTGAGGTAGCCGTTGGTCACCAGCACCACGGCCAGCCCGGCCTCGCGGGCGGCCAGCGCCGCGTCGCGCACGAACTCGTACCAGACCAGAGGCTCGCTGTAGGTGAAGGCCAGCCCCACCGAGTCCTGGGCGCGCGCGGCGGCGACCAGGTCGGCGGGCGACGCCGGGCGCGTCGGCGCGTCCGGCTCCTGGCTCAGGCTCCAGTTCTGGCAGAACAGGCAGTGCAGATTGCAGCCGGGCGCCGCCACCGACAGGATGTCGCGCCCGGGGTGGAAGTGGTAGAGGGGCTTCTTCTCGATCGGGTCGAGAGCCGCCGTGGCCACGCGGCCGTAGTGCAGCGGCCGCATCACACCGCCGCGGTTGGCGCGCGTGCCGCAGGGACCGGACTGGCCCTCGCGCAGCCGGCAGCCGATCGGGCACAGGTCGCAGGCGGCCTGGCCATTCGGCAACCGGCGCCACCAGGCGGCCGCCGGCGCGATGCCGCTCATGTCCCGCCCTCCCCTCGCCGGCGCGCCAGATTCGCCAGCACGCGCGCCGCGTTGCGCCGCAGCCCCTCCGGATGCGCCCGCCACAGCGGCGTGCGGCGGAAGCGCGCGCGGAAGGCGTCGTCATCCAGGCGCGCCAGGTCGGCCAGGCCCAGCTCCGCATGCGCGGGCAACGCGCCGTAGCCCTCGCGCAGGGGCGGCAGGCCGGGCGGCGGCTGGCCCGGCGGCGGCTGGGCGGACGCGCGCCGGTTCCACGGGCACACCGCCTGGCAGATGTCGCAGCCGAACAGCAGGCCGCCCTGCTCGGCCTCGCGGCCGTCCGGCGCCCGCCCGCGCTTCTCGATGGTCCACGTGCTCAGGCAACCGGCGGCGTCCAGCCCGCCGCCGGGCAGGATCGCCTGCGTGGGGCAGGCCTCGATGCAGCGCGTGCAGGTCCCGCAGCGCGTGACGGGGGCGAGGGGGGCGAGGGGCGCGAGGGGCGCGGCGCGGCGGCGGCGCCGGACAGCCCCATGGAGCGGCTCGGGGGCGGGCACGCCCGCCGGCGGCAGCCCGTCGACCTCCAGGTCGGTCAGCGCCACGCCCAGCAGCAGGCCCGAGCCGAGCTTCTCGTGGATCAGGCAGGTGTTGCGGCCCAGGAAGCCGAGGCCGGCCAGCCAGGCGTACTCGCGCTCCAGGTAGGGCCCGGTATCGACGGCCACGCGGGCGCGGAAGGCCGGGCCGGCGGCCGTGAGGGCCGCCAGGGCGCCGCGGATGTCCCCCAGCAGCAGGTCGTGGTAGTCCAGCCCGCGCGCGTAGCGGGCCACCCGCGCGGTCCAGGGCGGGCTGTCCGGCGACTCCGCCTCGCCGGGCGGTCCGCCGGCCGCCGGGTCGGGGTCGTCGGCCGGCCAGCCGTCGGTGTAGCGCTGCGCGAAGACCAGCAGCGTGCGCGCCCACGGGTCGCGCCCGGTGGGGTCCAGGCGGGCCTCGGGCTCGCGCACGAGCCAGTCCAGGCCGCCGTGGCGGCCCTCGGCCACATAGGCCCGCCAGCGGTCGGCGTGCGGCAGGGGGCAGGGCAGGGCCAGGGCGCCCGCGAGGTCCAGGTGGTGCGGCGGGCAGACGCGCGCCAGCAGACCCGCCAGCGCCGCGGCGTCCAGCCGGCGCGCGACCCCCGGCGGGGGCGCGGCGTCAGGCCCCGGCGCCATCGCCGGTCCCCGGGCCGGTCAGGCGGGCCAGGGCGCGCCCGCAGTCCGCCACCAGGCGCCTGACGACCTCCGCGGCGGGCGGGATGTCGTCGATGAGCCCGGCGACCTGCCCGATCTCCAGCTCGCCTTCCTGCAGGTCGCCCTCGAGCATGCCGCGCCGGGCGCGGCCCTGCCCCAGCTCGGCGACCAGCTCCGCGCGGGTGGCCCCGCGCGCCTCCAGGGCCTCGATGCGCTCGCGGAAGGCGTTGCGCAGCAGGCGCACCGGCACGTGCGCCTTGAGGACCAGGCGCGTGTCGCCCGGACCGGCCGCCGCCACGGCCCGCTTGAAGGCGTCGTGTCCGCTGGACTCCACGGTGACGGCGAAGCGGGAGCCGACCTGCACGCCGGCCGCGCCGAGGGCGAGCATGGCGGCGACCTGCGCTCCGGTGGCGATGCCGCCGGCGGCGATGACCGGGATGGACACCGCGCGGACGCACTCGGGCACCAGGACCAGGGTGGTGATCTCGTCGCGGCCGTTGTGACCGCCGGCCTCGAAGCCCTCGCAGACCACCGCGTCGCAGCCGGCCTCTTCGCACTTGCGGGCCAGGTCGGGGTGGGCCACGACGTGCACCACCGCACAGCCCGCTTCCTTCAGCCGGGAAGCCGCCGCGCGCGGCGAGCCGGCGCTGGTGAAGAAGACGCGCACGCCCTCGGCCAGCGCGATCTCCAGGCACTCGGCCACGTGCGGGTAGAGCAGCGGCAGGTTCACGCCGAAGGGCCGGTCGGTCAGGGCGCGCGCCTTGCGCACCTGTTCACCGAACGCGTCCGGGCGCAGGCTGCCGGCCCCGATCAGGCCCAGGCCGCCGGCGTTGCTGACGGCGGCGGCCAGGCGCGCGCCGGAGTTGTAGACCATGCCGCCCTGGATGATCGGGTGCTCGATGCCCAGCAGGCGCTGCAGGCGGGTGTCGGGCCAGCGGGTCATGCGCTCCCCCGGGTTCAGAGGCCCAGTTCGTCGGCGGCGCCGGTCATGGCCGCCAGCACGTGGGCGATGACCTCTTCCGGCGGCAGGCCCAGGTCGCGCGCGCCCTCGGCGATCTCCTCGCGGTTGACCTTGGCGGCGAAGTCCTTCTTCTTGAGCTTCTTGACCACCGAGCGCACCTCGACGCCGGCGATCCTGCGCTCCGGCTGCACCATGGCGCAGGCGGTGCAGAAGCCGCACAGCTCGTCGACCGCGAACAGCCAGCGCGCGCAGTCGTCCTCGCGCGGGACGCCGGTGTGGCTGGCGTGGGACAGGATGGCGCGCACGAACGGTTCGGGATAGCCCCGCTGCCGCAGGATCTCCGCGCCGCGCTGCGGGTGGTCCGCGGCGTCGGGCCAGCGCTCGTAGTCGAAGTCGTGCAGCAGACCGGCGGCGGCCCAGCGATCGACGTCGCCGCCGACGCGCCGGGCGGCCGCGCGCATCGCGGCCTCGACGGCGTAGGCGTGGCGCCGCAGGCTGTCGGTCCGCGTGTACTCGTGCAGCAGGGCCAGGGTGACCTCGCGCGTGAACAGATCGCTCATCGTCCGCTCCCTCGACGCGCACGGCCGCCGGATCGCCCGCGGGCGCGCGCGGCCTAGATGATCAGGTCGTCCTCGTGCCGGTTGAGCCAGTCCCGGCCGCGCCGATGGTGCGGGCTGACCTCGTCCAGCAGGCTCCAGAAGCGCCGGCTGTGGTCCAGGTGCCTGAGGTGGCACACCTCGTGGGCCACGATGCTGTCGATCACCTCCGGCGGCGCCATCACCAGCCGGTAGCAGAACGAAAGCGTGCCGCCGGGCGAGCAGCTGCCCCAGCGCGTCGTGCGCTCGCCGATGATCACGCGCGACGGACGTCGGCCCACCCGGGCCACCCAGTGCTCGACCCGGCCGGGCAGGTACTCGCGGGCCAGCCCGCGCAGGTATTGCTCGACCACCGGTCGCGGCGACAGGATGCGGTCGGGCGTCAGGTGCAGGACGAGCCGATCCTCGGTCAACTCCGCCCGCCAGCCCCGCTCGCGCGCGCCGAGGGCCTTGAGCTGGAGGCGCCGGGTCCGACCGAAGACCAGAAGTTCGGCGCCCGTGGCATACTCGCGGACGCAGGGGCCGTCCCAGGCGTCGTTCTCGTCCAGCTTCGCCACCAGCCAGTCGGCCCACTGGTGCAGCAGCCCGGGCACGATCTCCGGCTTCGCGCGCCACGGCACGCTGACGACCAGTCCGTCGCGCCGGCTGACCTCCAGCCCCGGGCGCCGGGTGCGGCGGTTTCGGCGCAGGCGATAGCGCAGCGCACGCCCGCGCAGCAGCGTTCGCAGCAGCGGGCCCTTCACGGGGTCACCCGCGGAGCGGCGTCGCCGTCGGTCATGGTGTCGTCTCCGGGTTGGGGTGGCGGCGGCGCTGTCGGCCCGCCGGGATCTTAGCGGCTGGCGCGGCCGCTGTCAGCGGGGACTTCCGGCGCCGCGTCTCCCCTAAAGATCTCCCGAGTCCGGCAGACCGCAACCGCCGTTTCGCCTTGAGATCGCCTCGTCTGGACCCTAGAATCCCGACGTCTTGGCTCGCGATGCTCGGGACGAAGTGAACGGAACCCCGGGTGGCGGCGCCACCGCGGACAGCAGGAGGTAGCAGATGCTCAGGGAATTCAGGGATTTCGCGGTCAAGGGCAATGTCGTCGACATGGCCGTCGGTATCATCATCGGCGCGGCGTTCGGCACGATCGTCAGTTCGCTGGTGGCCGACATCATCATGCCGCCGATCGGCATGCTGCTGGGCGGCGTCGACTTCACGAACATCTTCGTGACCCTGAAGGACGGCGGCGTGGCCGGCCCGTACTCGACGCTCGCCGCCGCCCAGGGCGCCGGCGCCGTGACGATGAACGTCGGCCAGTTCCTGAACAAGGTGATCAGCTTCCTGATCGTCTCGTTCTCGGTCTTCATGCTGGTCAAGGCGCTGAACAAGGCCAAGCGCGAGGAGCCCAAGCCCGCAGCAGCTCCGACCACCAAGGAGTGCCCGCTGTGCCTGTCGATCATCCCGTTGAAGGCCACGCGCTGCGCCCATTGCGCGGCCGACCTGAAGTAGGGCGACATGGTGTTCGGCTGGGGGCGCGGACGACGACGGCGCGAATTGCTCGCCACGCCCCTGCCGGTCGAGCGGCGCGCGCGCCTGCACACGCTGGCCCCGCTGACAGCGCGGCTGCCGGCGGACCTGCGCCCGCGGCACGAGGGCGTCGTGCAGCTGCTCCTGGCCGAGAAACGCTTCGAGGGCGCCGCCGGACTCGAGGTGACCGACGACATGCGCCTGGCGATCGCCGGCCAGGCCGCGCTGCTGCAGTTGCGGGCCGGGGCGGACTACTACCCCGGCCTGCACTCCGTCGTGATCTACCCGACCGCCTTCGCCGTGGCGCACGAGCGCCACGACGAGTCGGGGCTGGTCCACCTGGACGAGGACGAACTGGCGGGCGAGAGCTGGGGCCACGGCGCCGTGGTGCTGGCCTGGGACGACGTCCGGCGCGAATCGAAGCGGCGCAACGGCTACAACGTGGTCCTGCACGAGTTCGCCCACCAGCTGGACGACCAGACCGGTGAGGGCGACGGCACGCCCGTCCTGCGCGACCGCGCCCTGGCCGCCCGCTGGCCGGAGGCCTTCCAGCCGGCGTTCGAGGAGCATGCGCGGCGCCTGAAGCGGCGGCGCGAGGTGCTCTTCGACGCCGACGCCGCCGAGAGCCCGGCCGAGTTCTTCGCCACCGCCGTCGAGCTGTTCTTCGAGTTCCCGCGCGACCTGCGCCAGGAATACCGCGCCGTGTACGAGGTCCTGGCGGCCTGGCTCGAGCTGGACCCGGCCTACTGATCCCGCTTCGCGTGCTCCTCGGGCGTGAGCGGCCGCACCGGCTCCAGCCCCGCGGCCTGCAGCCGGGCGTTGAGCGCCGCGAGGCGCGGACCGGTCAACGCGGCGAACTCGGCGCCCGCGCGCTCCAGATCCTGCGCCAGGGCCGCCTGGCGGTCCAGCTGCGCCCGCGTCGGCGGCCCGCCGAAGCCGGCCACGCCGGCGTACAGGCCGACCACCTTCTCGCGCAGCGCCTTGCGGCCGCTGATGCCCTGGACCTCGTCCTCGACCATCATCCGCCTTTGCAGGTCCTGCAACTCGCCGGACAGGGCGCGGAGGTCCGCAGCCAGCGCGGCGTCGGCGGCGGCCCCGGCGTCGGTGGCGGCCGCGTCGGCGCGCGCGCCCAGGTCGCGACCCGCCTCCTTGACCGCGTCGCAGGCATAGGCCAGGCGCGCCAGCATGTCGTACAGCGCGCGCACGGCCTTCTGCTGCGCCGCGCGGGCGGCGGGCGCATGCGGGTAGTCGGGATCGTAGCCGACCTCGACCGTGCCCTCGTACACGACCTCGCCCTTGACCAGCCGGTAGCGATAGGTCCCCTCGGGGGCCGACGGTCCCACCGCGGCCGCGAACGCGATCGACGGATCCATGACCGGCGACGGCGCCACCTTCGGCGGCTTGAGCGTCGGCGACCAGGTCACCAGGTTCAGGCCCTTGCGCGTGCCCGCCGGCAGGGTCTTGAGCACGGAGCCGTCCGCGTCCAGGATCTCCAGCTTGATCGGGCCGACCAGGTGGCGTTTGGGCAGGTGGTAGACGATCCGGGCCGCCGACCCGGGGTTGTCCGCCACGTACCAGTTGTCGCCGGGATACTGCTGCCTGCCGCGCGGGATGCGCAGCACGGCCGGACGCGAGGGCAGCAGCGTGACGGGAGCCTCGAGGGCGTCCGCGGTCAGGTGCCGCAGCGGCGTCAGGTCGTCGATGACCCAGATCCCGCGGCCGTGCGTGGCGATGACCAGCGCGCCGTCGCGTTCGTGGACGACCAGGTCGTACACCGGCACCGCGGGGAATTCCTCGCTGAAGCGGGCCCAGTGGCGCCCGCCGTCCAGCGTGATGAACAGCCCGTACTCGGTGCCCAGGTAGAGCAGGTCGGGGTTCACCGGGTCCTGGCGGATGACGTGCGCGTACCCCTTGACGTCGGCCGTCGCCAGGGAACGCCAGGTGGCGCCCAGGTCGTCGGTGGCCAGCACGTACGGGGTCATGTCGCCGGCGCGATGGCCGTCGGCGGTGACGAAGGCGGTCCCCCGCTTGTGCGACGACGCCTCGACGCAGCTGATCCAGGTGCCGCGCGGCACGCCGGACAGGTTGCCGGCGACGTTGGTCCAGCGCGCGCCGTCGTCGGCGGTGACCTGCAGGTTGCCGTCGTCGGTGCCCGCCCAGATGACGCGCCGGTCGCGCGGCGACTCGGCGACGGTGAAGATGGTGCAGTGGTTCTCGGCGGTGGTGTTGTCGATGGTCAGGCCGCCCGACTCGAGCTGGCGCTGGCGGGCCGGGTCGTTGGTGGTCAGGTCGCCCGAGATCCGCTTCCAGGTGTCGCCGCGGTCGGTCGAGCGATGCAGGAACTGCGAGCCGACGTACAGCCGCTCGCCGCGCCCCGGGCTGGTCACGATCGGCGTGTTCCAGTTGAAGCGGTGGTCGGGCTCGCCGGGACCCGGCTGCGGCTTGATGTCCTTGCTGTCGCCGGTGCGGCGGTCCAGGCGCTGGACGTTGCCGCCCTGCCACTCCCAGTAGACCAGGTCCGGCTGCGCGCGGTCGGGCACGACGGCGAAGCCGTCGCCGCCGCCCAGGTTGTCCCAGTCGCCGTTCTGGATGCCCCCGACCGCGCGGGACGGCCCGGTCCAGGAGCCGTTGTCCTGCAGGCCTCCGTAGACGTTGAACGGCCGGCGGTCGTCGACCGTCACGCGGTAGAACTGCGAGACCGGGAGGTTGGGGGCATGGACCCACCCCGAGCCCTGGTTGCGCGAGGTGTAGATGCCGCCGTCGGTGCCGACCACCATGTGCTTCGGGTCGGCCGGGTTGATCCAGAGCGCGTGGATGTCCGGGTGCACCCAGCCGCCCACCCCGCGGAAGGTGACGCCGCCGTCGCTGGTCACGAGCATGTAGGTGCCGGCCTTGTACACCCGCCGGGCGTCCTGCGGGTCGGGGATCAAGAGGGCGAAGTAGAACGGCCGCCCGCCCACGGCGCGGTTGTCCGTGGTCTTCGTCCAGGTCTCGCCGCGGTCGTCCGAGCGGAAGAACGCCGTGCGCTCGGCCTCGACGACGGCATAGAGCAGGGACGGCTGGGACGGCATGACCGCGATCGCGATGCGGCCCAGTTCGCCTTCGGGCAGGCCCGTCGTCAACCGGCGCCAGGTCCCGCCGCCGTCGGTGCTCTTGTAGAGGCCGCTGCCCGGGCCGCCGGAGGTGAAGAAGTCGGGCGAGCGCCGGAACTGCCACATGGCGGCGTAGACGGTGTTCGGATCCGCTGGGTCCAGCGCGATGTCCACGCAGCCGGTGGTGTCGTCGACGTGGAGCACCCTGTCCCAGGTGGCGCCGCCGTCGCGGGTGCGGAACAGGCCGCGCTCCTCGCCCGGCCCCCACAGCGGCCCCATCGCGGCGACCCAGACGGTGGCGGGATCGGCGGGATGGATGATGATCTCGGCGATCCGCTCGCTGCCCTCCAGACCCAGGCGCTGCCACTTGTCGCCGCCGTCGACCGTGCGGTAGACGCCGTCGCCGACGCCCACGCTGTTGCGCACCCACGATTCGCCGGTGCCCACCCAGACCGTGTCCGGCCGCGCCTGGTCGATCGCGAGCGCGCCGACGGACTGCGTGTGCTCGTCGAACACGGACTCGAAGGTGACGCCCGCGTCCCGGCTCTTCCAGACGCCGCCGCCGGCGCTGCCGACCCACAGGAAGCGCGGGTCCGCGTTCACGGCGTCCAGGCAGGTGATGCGCCCGCTCATCACGGCCGGGCCCAGGTTGCGGGCCCGCAGCGCGCCGAAGACGTGGGGGCCGATGGGGATGCCTTCGCCTTGGGACACGGGCGCGGGCGCGGGCGCGGCCGCCGGCTCGGCGGCGCTGCCGGCGCCGGCTCCGGCCGCGACGAGGATCAACGCGAAGACAGACGAACGAAGGCCGATGGCCATCACCGCTCCCCCTCGGTCGCGTCCCCGGCGGGCGGGCCCGCCGGGGACGGTGGTGGTCGCTGCCCGGGTCGCCGGACGGCCCCGCGGGGAGCGCGCCGGCGGCAGGACACTAGTTGCCGGTCGAATCGGCCGGCGCCGGCGCCGGCGCCTTGGCCGGCATCGCGAAGACCGCGGGGTCGACGGCGACACCGAACTCGATCACGTCGAAGCTCATGTTCATCATCACCACGTCGCCCTGGCGCGTCTCGAGGGCGAAGGGGATCACCAGGCCGTCCTGCGAACGGTAGTCGCTGAAGTACATCTGCGACTCGATCTCCTGCTGCTCGAACTTGATCTTCGCGTTCTGCTTGAGGGTCAGGAACGTCTCGGCGTCCAGCCACATGTCGATGACGATGTCCTGCTTGGTGT